>JASJEE010000417.1 GCA_030064835.1 Microcoleaceae cyanobacterium MO_207.B10
AGACCACAGTAGGGACGTTCCATGGAACGTCCCTACAAGGTTTTGGTTGTGACGATGTGGTTTATCAATCTGAAAAGCGCTGTAAAATGGGAGGCGCATACCGAGAATTTTTCGGTAAGTATTTAGCTGTCAGCTTTCAGTCGTCAGCTTCATTACCTTTTTGTGCTTACATTCTCTAGGAACTTAGCTGTATTCTTTTGGGAAGACTATTAATAGTATGAGGGAAAACTCTAATGAATATACCAATTAAATTACCTGATAGTTGTAATTTTTCAGATTATTTCAAGTTGAATTATTATCCGGAGGATATTTGAAATTATTTTGGTTATCAATTAATTACAGAAGAGTTGGTTTTACCCAAGTCTCAACGGCAATTTGATGGATTAGAAAATCTTAAGCAAAAATTTCGCCAAAGTCTCCCTTATATTACTTTAGATAGTGAGATGGCAAGGCGATAATTTTTAATTGCTCCAGTATTGATAGAATTAGTTGATTATTGTCAGGCTAAACTCAAGGTTTCCTATCCATTGGAAATTGAACCTCAGCTCAAAGGTTCTCTAGATTATTTTTTACAAGCAGGAAATAATTTATTAGTTATTGAGGCAAATGATGAAAATTTTGAAAGAGGTTTTAAGCAACTGGCAGTAGAGTTAATTGCTCTTGATAAATGAACAGAAACAGAACCAGAACAAAATTTATTATATGGAGCTGTTTCTATAGGAAAAATTTGGCAATTTGCTGTTTTGAAACGACAAGATAAGCAAGTTAAGCAAGACATTAATTTCTATCGAGTACCTAATGATTTAGAAGATTTAATAAAAATTTTAGTAGCAATTCTCACTGGGGTTAAAAAAGGAAGTGGGGAAGTAGGGGAGTAGGATAAATTGAAGTAATTACATAATTATCAACAGAATATATAGCAATGTGAAATTACAGCATATTTCGAGCAGACGATGTACAAGGCGTGAATTGAATTTCCTGTAGTGCGCGCATCTGGCCCGCTAGCTGTGTACTTCATAACATGGGGAAGCAGTGCATTTATAAAAATAGATATTTTTAAAATTTTGCCATAATAGAATTATAGAAATAAATTAACCCTACTTTTTGAGCAGGCTATATTTTATTAAGTGTAGCTTCATTAGTATCAGAAAGACTATTTTTTATTGTTATAAGATTATTGTAAAATTTAAAGTCTTAAACTAGATTCTGTCAACACCAAACTAACAGTTAAATATCTATTGCAATTTTTTTCATGTTTTAGATTATTAAATTGTAGGATTTATACGCTCTATCAACAAAATATTAGAATAAGTTATATAATAAATTATTGATTTATGCAAGATACATGGTAGCAAAATCCTTCAAAATAAACAACTTCAATAGCGATCTAATTAATCAAAGTACCATCTTAATAATTGATGATAATCCAACCAATCTAAGTGTAGCAGCTAATGCTCTCGAAGATAAAGGATTTAATGTTTTAATTGCTAGTGATAGTCTCAGTGGTATTAAAAGAGCAAAATTTGCTCATCCCGATCTAATTTTGCTAGATATTTTAATGCCAGAAATAGATGGTTTTGAAACCTGTCGTCGATTAAAAGCAGATGAAAAAACTTACAATATTCCAGTTATATTTATGACTGCTCTAACCGAGTCCGAACATAAAGTCAAAGGATTTGAAGTAGGCGCAGTTGATTATGTAACTAAACCAATTCAAATTGAAGAAGTTTTAGCTAGAGTTAATCTCCATCTTCAGCTTTACTGTTTGACTCAAAAGCTAGAACAACAAGTAGAAGAACGGACAATAAAATTAAACAGAACTTTACAAGAATTGCAAGAATCACAATTGCAATTAGTCAAGAGTGAAAAAATGTCATCTCTAGGTTTACTTCTAGCAGGAATTACCCATGAAATTAAAAATCCTTTGGGTTTTATTTCAGGTAACTTAGAACATACAGAATTAGCTTTCCAAGAGTTAATTGCATATTTAAAACTATATCAAGAAACATTTCCGCAGCCAGGAAAAATCATCCAAGAAAAAGCTAAAGAAATAGAACTAGAATATTTATTAACTGATTTACCGAAAATGCTTATTTCTATGAAACAAGGCATTGCCAAAATTGAGGAAATTAGTAGATCGATGCAAACATTATCCCGTGCAGACCGAAATGAAAAAGTAACTTTTAATCTTCACGAAGGTATTGATAGTACCTTAATGATCCTCAAACATAGATTAAAAGCAAACGAGTATCGTCCAGATATTAAAATCATCAAAAACTATGGAAATATTCCCCAACTTCTAGGATTTCCAGGACAGCTAAATCAAGTGTTTATGAATTTAATAGCTAATGCAATTGATGTATTTGATGAAGTGAATAGCGAGTTAGCAAAATCTGATAATTTTATAATTGAAATTTCAACTGAAATTAGTCTAGATTCTCAGGAAGTAATGATTAAAATTCAAGATAATGGTCATGGAATGTCAGAGGAGACAAAAAGCCAAATATTTGACCACCTATTTACTACAAAAGCAGTGGGTAAAGGAACAGGATTAGGACTTGCAATTTCGCGCCAAATTGTAGAAGAAAAACATCAGGGTAAAATTTTCTGTGAATCAAAAATTGGTCAAGGTACAATATTTACGATTATGCTGCCAATTTTTCACGATAATAATTCTGAGTTAAATGATTAATTCATATAGTTGTCAAGGAAAAGGAAAATGTTTTTTTTTACTAAAAAAAATCAACAACAGGATTTATCAGAGCCTCAACAAAAAAAATCATCTCGTCATTTGTTTGTTCAGGTAATTATTGCTGGTACGACATTATTTGTTAGTTTTACTACTTACCTCAGTTATCAAATAGTTCGGAATTTAATTTTAGATAACTTAAAAGCAAAAGCATTTTTAGAAGTACAGCAAGGTGTGAATGAAATTGATAGTTGGCTGAGTAATAAAAAAGCTTCCCTCGAAGCAATAGCAAATAATCCTATATTCCGAACCATGGACTGGTCTCAAATTAAACCTTATTTACAAGCAGAAGAAAAACGCTTGCCCGAATTTCTGTATTTAGGAATGCTCGATATTGATGCTTTTTTATACACTACATTAGAGGGACAACCTAATGGAGTTATTAACCTCAAAGATCGCAAGCACGTTCAAGAAGCTCTGAGTAGTCGCACAACAAGTTTATCAGATCCGCTCATTGCTCGTATTCCCCAAGGAAAAAGAATAGTAGCTTTTGACGCACCAACTTTTTCTGGTATACCCCAGCCAGAAAAACCACTAGGAAACATTATCGGTTTAACTAATGCTGTAGTTGATATTGACAAAGTTATTGATGTTGTAAATAGTTTAGATTATGGCAAACAAAGTTATGCTTTTGCACTCAATTCCCAAGGAGAAGCGATCATTCATCCAGACTCAGATTTAATGTCAACCTTAGAAAAACCTGCTCCCAGTTTACTCAACTCTACAGACCAAGGTTTAGCAAATATTGCTCAAAAAATGGTTGAGAAAAGACAAGGAATTTCTCTAACAAAAATAGACGGAATTTCCCAATATGTTGCATATTTGCCCCTAAAAGAGGCTAACT
This sequence comes from Microcoleaceae cyanobacterium MO_207.B10, assembly GCA_030064835.1. Classification (GTDB taxonomy): domain Bacteria; phylum Cyanobacteriota; class Cyanobacteriia; order Cyanobacteriales; family Microcoleaceae; genus JASJEE01. The sequence goes on from JASJEE010000417.1 coordinate 3,594, forward strand.
GGTCAGTTGCTCTCGTCATTCCCCGCGCCAACATTGAGTCTCAACTGAGACCTCTTAACCTGATTGCTGTAGTAGTAATATCATTAACAATAATGATGATAATTATCCTCTCGCAAATACAAGCATTTGAACACAAACAACTGAAAAAATCTAAACAAGTAGCAGAAACAGCTAATCAAGCAAAAAGTGAATTTCTCTCAAATATGAGTCACGAATTGAGAACACCTTTAAACGGTATCCTCGGTTATGCTCAAATTCTCCAACGCGATCGCAACTTTACCCCTACTCAAAAAAATGCTTTAAATATTATTCATAATAGTGGAAATCATCTTTTAACCCTAATTAACGATATTCTAGATTTATCCAGAATAGAAGCTCGAAAAATGGAGCTTTTCCCTAGTGAAATTCACTTTATTTCTTTCCTAGAAAGTATCGTAGGAATTATTAAAATGCGTGCCCTAGAAAAAGATATTCTCTTCAAATATGAACTAGATTCTCACTTACCAACTGGCATTCAAGCAGATGAAAAACGTTTACGACAAATACTATTAAACTTATTAGGAAATGCCGTAAAATTTACTGATAATGGTCAAGTAAGTTTCAATGTTAATCAGATAGAAACAGAAAATAATCAGGTAACTATTCAATTTAAAATAATTGATACAGGAGTTGGAATGACTGCCCAAGATTTAGAGAAAATATTTCAACCTTTTGAACAAGTAGGCAATACTAAACATCGACAGCAAGGAACAGGTTTAGGACTAGCTGTTACTAAGCAATTAGTTGAATTAATGGAAAGTAAACTACAGATAAAAAGTGAATTTGGTAAAGGTTCAACTTTCTGGTTTGAAGTTAATTTACCTATAGTTAATGCCTCAATAAAAACTCCTGCCAAAACGAGAGGACGCATTCTTGGATATCAAGGAACAAAACGGAAAATTCTAGTAGTAGATGATAGAAAAGAAAATCTATTAGTGCTAAAAAATATGCTTGAACCTTTGGGTTTTGAGATAATTATTGGTGTAGATGGTCAAGAGGAAATAGACCTAGCCCAACAATTCCAGCCAGATTTAATTTTAACAGATTTAGTCATGCCTGTGAAAACTGGATTTGAAGCAATTCAAGCTATTCGTAGTCTGCCAGAAATACAAAATATTCCTATTATCGCAGTTTCAGCTAGTGTTTTAGATATCAAGAAAAAGCAAAGTAGAATATCAGGTTGTGATGATTTTTTATCTAAGCCAGTGGATGAAAATAAATTACTATTACTCTTAGGAGAATATTTAAAATTAGACTGGATTTATGAAGAAGAAACAGTAGCAGAAAAATTAGATACACATAATATTAGTCTATCAGAAAAACTTGAATCTATAGTTCCACCTCCCCCAGAAGAAATGGAAATATTATATGAATTTGTGATGCTAGGTAGTATGCGGAAAATTCAAGAAAGAGCAGCTTATCTAGAAGAATTAGACGAAAAATATATTCCCTTTGCCCAACATTTGAAAAATTTAGCTCAAGAGTTCCGAGACAAAGAAATTACTGATTTTGTAGAGAAGTATTTGTATCAAGATTCAAAAGAATAGAGAGATAGGGAAATCAAATAGAAGTTAAATTCATTTCTGTTTAAGTATTTTCTTGAAAACTGAAATATTATTGAGATTTTAACCATTCTTGCCATTCCGTATCGACTAGAGTCTTGCCATTAATTATGATATTTTCACAAGAGCGAATCTTGCTAAAATCAACTCCTTTTAAATTAGCCTCTTCAAGATTAGCTGCTGTTAAATCTGCATTTTCTAAATTACAGTTTTCTAAATTTGCTCCTTGTAAATTCGCATTTTTAAAAGAAGTATTACTTAAATTTAAACCAGAAAAATCAGCTTCTTTTAAATTAGCTTCGTCAAATATTGCTCCAGTTAAATTAATCAACAACTTAATGCTACTAAAATCCACCCGTGATAAATCTGTATTTGTGAAATTAGCATTTTGAAAATTTACTTCTTCATATAAATTATTAGCAAAAAAGTCATATAAATATTTCGCACCTGAAAAATTTGCACAGCTAAAGTCTGCACCATCCATTTCACCTAAAGTAAAAGTTGCTTCCTGAAAATTTGCACCTCTACAATTAGCATTTCTAAAATGTGCATCTTCGTGCCAAAAAGAAGC
>JASJEE010000074.1 GCA_030064835.1 Microcoleaceae cyanobacterium MO_207.B10
GCATTTGCTTTTGTTGCGTATGTCGCAATAGAAGAGTTTTTTGTTTAATTTGCCTGGGATGGTTTTATTGCGGATGTAGCAATAGGAGTTTTTGCTTACTTTCACAGCATTTGCTTTTGTTGCGTATGTCGCAATAGAAGAGTTTTTTGTTTAATTTGCCTGGGATGGTTTTATTGCGGATGTAGCAATAGGAGTTTTTGCTTACTTTCACAGCATTTGCTTTTGTTGCGAATGTCGCAATAGGAGTTTTTACTTAGTTTAACTGCTACGGTTTTGTTGCGGATGTAGCAATAGGAGTTTTTGCTTACTTTCACAGCATTTGCTTTTGTTGCGTATGTCGCAATAGGAGTTTTTACTTAGTTTAACTGCTACGGTTTTGTTGCGAATGTCGCAATAATAGTTTTTGCTTAGTCCGATGAAATTTGGTTTTATTGGGAATGTCGCAAGATAAATTTTTACCACTTGAAAAATAAATGGTATTGAGTAGTTAGATTTTTTCTTGGGAGCGATCGCTTTCTATTTTTTTTTGCTAACAAGTTTCTGTTTCCACTTGTTGTGACTTGGGAAAATTATCAATCATTTCTTTTAATTCTTCTATTCCATCCCAGAAATCTTTATTTATTGATTCATAGAATTTTTGCCAAATAGGCAAAGTCTCAGGATAGGTATTTATATAGCAATCAGGAATCATATGTGAGAATTGAGGTGTTTTTGAAAAGAAGAGAATATAACCATTATATTTATATAATACATTTTTTTCTTTTTATTCCCAGCTCCGGTGTTCCCTATTCCCTATCTCCTAAAAGTCTCGAATATCTCACAACTTAAATCATATTGCTATAGTTTCTTGAAATAACTCTTTCAATATAAACATACAGTCTATAAGCTGACTTTTTTTCACCATCTGCTCAAGTAAGTATTTAATATCCTCATTTGTCATAATTGAAATAATAGGTCTAATATGTCTTTCTGCATTTTCTCTGCCAGATTGAAAAGACTTAGAACTAATAAATATGTCTATATTGATTTTGACTATTTCCTGTGCAAAAATAGCACTTTACTTTCTGTTAAATTTTCCCCTCTTTAATCCTTTAATAAAACTACTATAGCGTTTCTTAGGCTAATGAGGTACACCTATTTTTATTGCTTTTCTATTCCCTATTCCCTGTTCCCTGTTCCCTAAAAGGAATTTTGTACCTCACCAGCATGGGAATTGCTATATTGAGTTTAACTATTTATTGCGCCAAAATACCACTTTATTTTCTATTAGTTTTTGCTGTTTTTAATCCTCTAATAATAATTAAATTTTCTCCATGGTTGTTGATGTATTGTTTTTTATAAATAGCTAAAATATCATTTTTAATACCTGATAATAAATGAACCACAAAAATTCCATAAAATATCAAATCAGCTTTTTCTTCTTTCAGGAAACATTTAAACTTTTCTTTTACATCTTCAGGACAGTCATCCCAAAATTTTGTATCTATATTAAATAGAAGCGCTAAATTTTGTAATCTATTATCATTAGTTTGACAAATAATATTGCTGAGTTTTTCTCTTGCCAAAGATTCAAAAACATTTCTGTAATCTTTAACTAAGCACTCTACAACCAATAGATAATTTTTGATTATCCTTCGCTCATTAGAAGGAATATCTAGAAAGAGAACTTTTTTCAGAGAAAACACAATAAGATTAACCAAATATTTTTCGGAACCTACCAAAAAATGTCTACTACTTAAAAAGTTTCTAACTCCCTCTAGATCGTCAGGAAAATACAAACCTTCCACATCTCTTTCTAAAGCTTTCCCTACAGCTTTTCCAATAGTAGGAGGTTGACTAAGTAAAACTTCTATAGCAGTTCTAATATGTGTACTAACTAATTCCGGAGTAGGTTAAAACAAAAATCCTTCAGAATCTAAAACAGGATGGGTGCAACGATGTCTATCTTGTTGAATTCTATCTAAACGTTCATACTCTAAATTAGTAATCATTTGAACTTTATCACGAGCATTCTTTAAAATTTTTCTTTCCCAACTTGCTACTTGCTTTTTATCAGGATTATTTCTAATTTTATCTATTTCTTCTATATTTTGTTTTGCTGCTTTATCGTGATAAGTTTCCGAAAGAATCCGAAATTTTTGATACAAGTCATATACAACAGCAATCCAAATTGAAACAATGGCAGAACGATAAGCTCCAGCAGAATAAGAGGCAATAGCTTCACCTGCATAGGCACGAATATTATCATCTTGAATTTCTAGTAAAAGTGCTTCTAAGTCAGCTAATTGATTATAACTTCTCATTTGATATCTCATAATTATCAATTTAACAAAATAGGTTAACTAATTTTAGCTCACTTATAATCTTTACCTTCAGCTCTATCTACACTCCTTAACCTTGTCTTCGTGTCAGTTAAATTTTCTAATTTTTCCCGAACTTCAGCAGAGGTAATTTGATTTTAAAGTACACTTTGTTGATTAGCTATTGCAGCAATTACTTCTATTGCCTGACCTTGATAAATACTGATGAGCTTCCCATTATAATATTTTATATATGATTAAATTAAATTTATTCAAATTCCATCATTTCCAATAAACACCTATAAAAAACTTGAAAACTTTTTGAGGTATTCTCCGTAGGATTCATGTAAGGTGAAATATCTCTAGCCACTTTCAATTTTTCTAATCCACCTTGATGATAACCTTTTCTTTGAAGCACCTCTTGTAAAGCTTCCCTAGTACCACCTTTAATGTCATCTGGGTAACAATATTTAGCTTTTTTATCAAGATTTTTAGATACTTTAGGATAAGCTTGAATTAAAGCTGGAATATCTCCAAAAAACCAAGCTTCTAATTCCTCAATCATAATTCTATTAATTAATTGATATTTCTTTTTACTTTTACTCTTTGCCAGAGATTTTGTCACAAATCCAGCATCTTTAGCAATTTTTTCTAACTTTAATTTCAACTTTTGACAATCTTCATTATCTCTATCTACTAAAATTATAATTCTGTAATCATCAGGTATCCATGCTTTATATCCTTTTAATCGGTTAGGTAGTTTAGAAAGTAAATCTTGTTTACCCTGAAAAGAATGAGTGTTAAAAGTTATCCAATCACCTAGAATATTTGGTAATAAATGACAGAGAGTTTCCTCCGTTGAAAAATCTTCCACGAGAAATTCAATATGCAAAGTTAGCTACTCCTATAATTACTAATTTTTAAGTTAATTTTTGCGTGGGGCACCTTGATTTTTCAAAGGATTTCCAACTTCAAAAAAGTCTTCCATCCATAAATTACCTAAAGAGGCTCCTGCTTCCACAAATTCTTTGATACCTTGCATTTCGTCAGTACGTTTAGCTTGAGTATAGCCATTTTCATCTCGATAAAGTACCCATAATTCTTGGGGTTTTATCCCATCAATAAAAACGGAGAATGAGTTGTCACCATCAATTGAGTATTAGCTGAAGCAGGACGACATTCTTCAGCAAGTTCTGGTAATAAACGAGGATGTAAATGATTTTCTGGTTCTTCAATACCAATAAGTTGTGGTGGGGATGGGTCTTGTAAAACAGTGAGATAAGCTAATATTTTTAAAGTACCATCAGAGGCAAACTTAGCTAAAATTGGAGTGGCAAAAGGAGCATCTTTTATTTGTAGTAAAAGTCTCCCATCTTGCATAATTGATGCTTCAACTTTTTCTAAACGTGGAACTCGATGGGAAAGAATATCAAGAATTTTTTCAAGTCGTGCTGAATGTTGTTCTCTCAGATATTGAACAACATTAGGTAAATTATCACCTGTTGGGGATAATCTTTCTTGGGCACCTGCTTCAGGAATACTGCGAGTATTATCTGCAGTTAAATAGGAAAGATACCAACCTGTAATAAATTTTCTCAAGGCACTAACACGAGGATGTTTAGCAAATTTTCCGAGGGTACTTACTGCTAAAAATTCAGCAGATTCTAATTTTTCATCTACTCTTTTATCTTCGTCGTGTTCATCAGGTGTTTCTCCAGCAATTACTTTTCCTTCCCCTTCTTTAAAGTCTAAAAACTTAAAAGGTTTTCCTCTTTCTGCTCTTCTCCATTGCAGCCATTCTTCAGCAACATAAGGACCTTTTGTTCTTTCAGCAATAGCAAGATGATATGTAATTAAAGGGGATTTCTTTGTTTCTCGATATTTAAGTTCAAATACTATATTTTCTTCAGTATCTCTAGTTCGTAGTTCTCGAAATCTACCCCTTCTTTCCCAAGCTTTTCGGAGACTATATGTGAAACATTCCGCTAGAAATGCAAATACATCAAATATTGTGGATTTACCACTACCATTAGGGCCTAAAAACACAGTTAATGGGGTGATTTTTTTAAGTTATAAGTCATGAAGAGCGCGGTAATTTTGTACTCGTAGATATTCGATTCTGGGAATAGATTTTTTTGCTATTGTGTTGCTTTACGTTTCACTTTTAAGCTGATAAATTTGAGAGATTGTTTCAGATACAGTAGAAATAATAGAAGTTGCGATGGTTTCATTTCGTAATTTCTGATTCTGTGACGCAAATCCTAAAGAATAAGAAAGACCTGCTTTTATAGCTAGTTCCGCATCTTGAGTTGTGTCTATAAATGTAGCAGCTTTAACTCTTATATTTGTGTTATTAATATCAACAAATTTAATTTTTTTATTTTCGAGATAAGGGGTAACAGAAGCATTGGAAATAACGCTAATTTCTGCTGCTTCTAACATTTCTTTCATAGCTTTTGCCGGAAGTTCTGGAGCCACACAAGCTTCAACTACTTTTGCTTTTTTGAGAAAGTTGATAAAGCATTGAGAATAGGGTCGATATTGCCAACCTGGTGTTTTATCGTAGTCAAGATAAGCTAGCCCACTTCGTGTTAATAAACCACCTAAAGGTTAATTATCAGAATTGGAACACATTAATACAACTTTGCCTGTATTTCCTAATGTTTTTTAGCCCAAATTAAGTAGGAGGCTTGAGACCTAATTTTATGGTCGGAGCAAAAATATTACAGCGTACCGTTTAACAAACATAAATTGTATAACCTTAGCTATTTTTTATTATAGGAAAAACATCTGGATAAGCTTGCCATACTATACTTACAAAATTTTTTAATTGTTGATGTGAAATTTGTCTATTTTTTTGCCGATCTTCCAGTAACTCTAACTCAGCCAAAAGTGGGATAACTTCTGTATCAATAGCTTCCCTAAATAAACAAATCGGCCATACCAAATCTGCACCTTCTCGCAAATCCCATAAAGTTGAATCTTCTGAGATTTCTTGATTGTTTTTTCCATTATTTTCTGAGGAAAATGTTTTTAGCATTAAAGGGCGCACCCAACACATCTTGCGTGTTTCTAGTATTTGAATTACTTCTGCATATAAATAAGTATCTCTATGTTCTAAACAAAGAATTTGGCTAGGTTGAAAATTAGGGGTAAAATCTCTTGATGTTGCCTTCATATAGAAAAACTCCTGATACTATATATTTTTTATACTATCAGATTTACTGATGATTGGTAGACACTAATACCATTTTGATGAATGTGTGCGACAAATAAATTTCTAGGTTTTAGGTGTTAGGTGGTAGGTTCAGGTAGGGAATAAATCTTAATTAGATATTTATAGCTGTTTTAATTGATAGGTGACTACTAAAGAAATCGCTATTAGTTAGTAAGCATTCAGCCATTAGTTATTGTTTTGGGTCGCGTTCAAAGCTTTATTGAGCTAGATATTAAATATTACTAAAAGTACGTTTTATTGATTTTAAAGTCTATTCAATTAATTTAATGTCCTTAAGAACAGGGTCTGATTTCTGTTTGCGTATAATTCCGAAGGAAATACTTACCGAATTATTAATTATTAATTATTAATTATTAAATAATTCTGGTTGCAAGCCGACCTTTTTGATGGGAAAAAGCGGTCGTTTGCGGAGCAGTCCGTAGGATGGGATGGCGTTTGCTACCGCAAAGCTTCGCTAAACGCGAAGCGTCCCGGAGGGAAAGGTTTCCTTGCCATATCCAATCGACCAAGAAAAGAAATAAGTAGCTAGGCATAATTAAATAGAAAACGCTCTGTGTTATAAAATTTAAGTTTTCCTCAGATGCGCGTATATGGCATTTTATAACTTTTTTTGCTTACCTACTTAATATTTCCTGATTTTCAATTCCGTAACGGTTTGAACCAGAGGTAATTATTAATTATCCCTGATCAATTATCAATTAATGAAATTAGCTATAACATTATCCCTTTTGTTTAGCAGAATAAACTTCACTTAACTGGGAATGCTAAACAACAAACTTTCTTAATTTTAATTTGTATACCTGTATGGCAGTTTTTATATTTAATGAAGTATAGTTCACTTACCTATTTTCTGTTTTTGCTAGTCCTATATAGTAATGGTAAGAATATATATTTTTTAAATTTCTCATCTACTCCCTGTTTTCCAGTTTCCCACCCTCCTTAACACTGTGTTTAATATCGACGGTAGTTATTTAGTGTCACTTAGTAATAGCAAAAATGGCTGTGGGCGGAATATAAAACTAGGCTGATGAAGCTCCCATTTTATCTCTTGATAACTGTTGCTTTTTAAGTATTTTAATTATGACCATATACTTATACTAATTTCATGTAGTTGAGCTACTCAGGTTTAGATTAGTCAGTAGTCAATAGTCAGGAAGTAAGGTGAGTAGCGTAAAATTTTTTCTTTTAGGCAATCATCTTCTTAAAAATAAGGAGTAAAAATTAGTATCTATATTTTGTAGGTTTAGCTCTCATTTTCATTTGTGTTTGCATTTTGTTTCTGATGTATAGCTCCCTAGAAATCTGGGAAAAGTAATGAGCAGTCAAAACTACATTTACGAGAAAAAAGCCTAACACCAAAAAGGAAATAAAAAACTTTATCCAAGTAAATTCATTGAATAAAGAAAAAATAGCAACAACAATTGATAAAAGACCACATCCAGAGGCAGATGAACTAATAATTAGCAAGCGTAATTTAGACATAGTTGAGTGAAAAATATTGAATTAATGTTAGATTATAGTAACAATTATTAAATTAACAATAAATTAGCTTTAGTTAAGTCAGACAATAATTACCATTGAGGTCAAATAAGTACCTTATACTTGATTTTTGGATACTTGATTTTTGGAGATTTAACTTCAGACTAATTAACCGAATATATATAATAACTTAATATAATAAGTTAAAGAGGAAGGCAGAGCAAAATTGGTTATAGTATTCATATAGTCCAATTGTGCAAATATACCAATACTAGAATGTAAGTAGGGCTGGTTGATTAAATCTAAAAGCATTGACAGGTAAAGGTTTTAACCTCTTTAGGTCTGGAAAAAGTGCAAGCTTTTAACTCCAAAAGGTTCAAAAAGTTAGCATTAAAGACTCACTAGGGCAGAAAAGTTAAGGTACTCTTCTTCTTACTACTTCCTCTATAAATCGCATTTCTTCTGACTCGTGACTCCTGACTCCTACCCTAACCCCGTGAGCTTTTTCAGCAAACCCTAAGTATTTTGTCCTATCATCAAATGAAACAAAAATATTGCCTTGATAGATCTTCAGTAGTATCTATCAAGGCTGAAAATATTGTTATTGTTGATATTATATTGAAATATCTAACACATACAAAATTTTACATTTTGTCAAGTTCTTTACGCAAATCGTCCAATTCATCATCAACTGCTGATTTTTGTGGTGCAGCTTGATTTGATTGTGGTAGTTGAGGTTGACTTAAGCTAGCTTTTAGCGCTGCCAACTCATCATCAACATCACTGCCAGCTTCCAACTTGCGAAACTCCTCTTCCAAACCACTACTGCCAGCTAATTCTGCTGCTGCTTCGGAACGAGCTTCCATTTGTAATACCTTTTCCTCCATCCTGTCAAAAGCTGATAATGCCCCACTTGTATTCAGGGAACCCATAGTATTATTGAGTTGTTCCTGAGTTTTCGCTGCAGCAATTCGAGCTTTCAGCATATCCTTCTTAGCCTTAGCCTCAGAAATTTTACTTTCCAAAGCCGTCAAATTACGCTTTAGAGTTTCCACTTGACTAGTTTGAGTATCCAAAGATACTTTGACAGTTGTAGCAGTATCTGAATAACTCTTCTTGCGTTGTAAAGCTTCCTTAGCTAAATTTTCATCTCCTTTTTGTAGAGCTAACTGCGCCCGTGAGTACCATTGATTAGCTTGAGACTGAGCTTGATTATACTGCTGTTGACTGCGTTTTTGAGTAGCAATAGCACTAGCAACAGCCTGACGCAACTGTACCAAATCTTCCTGCATATCAATAATAGACTGTTCGAGAACCTTCTCTGGGTCTTCAGCTTTATTTACCATGTCATTAACATTAGCTCTAACGAGGCGACTAATCCGATCAAATAATCCCATATTTTTATTTTTCCTTGTAAATGTACTTTTTGTTTAAGTTGGCTCCGAATCTCTTACTGGCCAATACTAGCTTTCTGGGGCCAAACTTTTAATTAGTTTCTTGGGTTATACTGTCCCTATAGCTATAAATCCATTTTAAATCTTTATTTCTCCGTAAAGCTAAGTAACCAATTAGCTGTCAGAATTAAAGGCTATAGTTTCCAGTTTATGCTATAGGGCATACTTCTAACACTGTTTTACGGAAGTCAGAAGCTTGCCCCCGCCTCCCCAGGGGTCAAAAGTGCAATTTGAAACCAAGGCGTTGCTGAATCAAGGTATGAAAATAAAATATTGAATAATCCCAAATATTTGTTATTCAATAGTTTAGCAATTACCAAAAAATACAAATCATACCCAAAATCAGCAACGCCGAAACGAAAAGTAAAATTGCCAAAAATATTTCACTCTTGCCTTTTGCTTCTTGCCTTTTGCCTTCTCATAACGACAATTTTTCATACCAACCTACTTAGGGTTTGCGCTCATAAAGCTAGAAGTTAGGAGAGCAAAGGAAAAAGAGCTTTTTATCTTCAATTTATCTCCTAGTTATTTGCTCCTATTAGCCTCAAAATACTCAATTTTTCTGCTGAAATTCCAGAAAATTCCTTCACATAAAATGGACAAAACTCTCCTCTTTTCCTCCATCTCCGCGTCTCCCCGTCTCCTAACTCTACCAACCAATTTTTTCAGCAAACCCTACTTATTTGTGGCATCTTGAAAGTGAATTGGTTTAACTTGGATAATGCCTAAATACAGTAGGTAGCCTATTTGATAGGTTCTTGTACAGGTTTAGATTTTTGTCTTATAGTCATTTAATTTTATTTTGAGAAAAAGCTTTCTTGCTATGAGGCAGTTTCATACGAATATACTTTTAACTGAAAAATTCTGGTCTAAACCCTCCCTTTTTAAAGATAGAAAAAAAGAGAATATTCCAAATTTATAGACTCTTGCTTCAGAAACAGTTACTGATAACTGATAACTGATATTTGCGCTCTAAATTTTGACAATTATTCAGAAGTATCTTGAGTTGGTAATTTCTGATTTGTTCTTCCAGGTAACATTTCCGCTTTCATCGCTTCTAACTCTGCTTCTACATCATTACCATCTTCCAAAGAGGCAAACTGTTTTTCTAAACTATCAGTTCCCAACTCAGCGATCGCCTCAGACTTAGCCTCAAGCTGCATCACTTTTTCCTCCATCCGTTCAAAAGCACTCAGAGCATTACCAGTATTAACCGAACCTAACATTTCATTGAGCTTTTCAGATGCCTTGGCAGAGCGGGCCCTGGCAATATACATATTCTTCTTGACTTTAGCCTCACTAATTTTGTGTTCCAACTGCCTCATATTTTGCTTGAGCTTTTCCACAATTTGTTTTTGTTGCTCTACCTGAACTTTCATTGCTGTGGCAGTTTCTTGGTATGACTTACGTTTAGTTAAAGCTTCCCGTGCCAAATTTTCTTGGCCCTTTTGCAAAGCTAACTGAGCCCTTCTATACCATTCATCTGCGGTAGACTGAGCTTGGTCACATTGTCGCTCAGTACGTTTTTGAGTAGCGATCGCTTGTGCCACAGCTTGACGTAATTTTACCAGGTCATTCTGCATATCTATTACTGTTTGCTCCAGAATTTTCTCTGGATCTTCAGCACCCGAAACTAGGCTATTAATATTCGCCCGAATTACTCGCCAAATACGATCAAAAAGTCCCATGAAGACTCTCCCTATTTTTGATGTTTTAGATATTAATCTTGCTAATTTGCCAAGCAAGAAAAGTGTATATAAAGTTAGCTGAGTTACTATCTAGTAATACTAACTGTTGGAATCGGAAAACTTTTTCCGAAGCGAGGAAAAACGAACTAATTCAAAAAGTATCTATGGGATATTTTTTCCATTTTTTTCGTTCGGATATAATTAACTTTTCATATTTGATTTTTTGACAAATACAAAGCATCTGAATTATCTAGATAGCTTCAATAGCTTTCAGGTTTAAACTTGTAATACTTTGGATTTAATCCTTCTGCGCGTAATTCTTTGAGAAATGTTTTTGCTCTTTCAGGTTCCCAAAGTGCCCCCATTTGTATTTTTGTACCATCATCGGTTTCACGAATATAAGCATCTGAAATTACTTGCTGTGCTTGATACAAAGATTCTTCATTCACATAATCAACCACAACGTAATACCAACCATCATCAGATTGTATCGGGCTAGTTATTTCAGAATTGTTAGTAGTTTCTGAGGTAGGAATTGAGGATGGTGCAGGTGTTGTAGATGGAGTATTTGTTGTAGGTTGGTTATTAGCAGACTGAGCATAATTAGGTAATAAAGTGCTGCTGAGATTATCAAGTTCTGCACTAGGTTTGTAAGTAGGGAAAGATGAAGTATTAGTACCTCCTGATATGGGTGCCGGTACGACAGGTTTTGTTGTTGCGGTAGGTGATGGAAACTGACTAGGTTGAGGATTAACATTACTTAAACTATTCAAATCTAGGTCTACAAATTCTTGAGATGCTAGATTTGGAGATTTTGGTAATGGTTGTTCTTTTTGATTTTGATTATTATCTTCATCCTCTTGACCAACAGTAGAATTACCTTTAAATAAAAGGTCTAAACCTAAGTTACTCAGACCTGATGGGTTCATTAAAACATAACCTAAAGTTGTGCAAGAAACCAAAAACAAAAACATTGAAGCTATTCCTAAAGGAGTAAATAAACTTGCTAGATAATTAGGTTGCTCCCGACGACGTGATTTTAGATCATCCAAACTTTCGAGAAGTTTCTCTGAAGATTCCAGATAGTTATCTGGTGCAGCAGTAGAATTATTTTCTCCTAATTTATGAGATATATTGTTATCATCAACCTGATTTAAACTATCTGTAGATGTTGATTCTCGATCACCTGTTTTCGCCATATTTAGTTCTGCTGGAGTTGGAGGTTCAATTATCTCTGGTGAACGCTCTTTTACAGAACCATTTGGTTGATTGTTTTCTTGTGGTAATTCTGTTTCTAGGGAAGGCAGAGATGCTATTTGTTGATCTTCTAGAGTAATTGAAATTAAATCAGGAGTTTTGTATATTTGCTTGTTGCTTTTTATTTGAGGAGATTGTTGTATGTTTCGTTTCCGGTATTTGCGATATCTTGTTAACTCTTGTTCAAGTTGTACATCTAAACTGTCCATGACAGCTTGCAAAACAGGATTCATTTCGTAGGCAGATTTATCAGTGGACTGAACTAAGGAACTTTGATTCATTATAAGAACTCCTATGAGTGACTGATTAAATTTTAATCTTTGATGTGGACAATCAGATTTTGTTTCCAATTTCTGAATGTCCAAAATAATGGTAAAACAATTATGGATTTTCAATCCCTCAATCAGATTTTAGGCGATTTAAAAATTATGGAGCGATCGCCCCAACAAAAACAGTTTCAAAAATTGTTGGAATGTTGGGAGCAAGTTTTGGGAGTTATGGCTGCTCAAACTCAACCTTTATATATTGAGCGGGGAGTTTTGTATGTAGCGACATCTAGTGCTGCTTTGTCTCAAGAGCTGAGTTTCCGGGTTCCCCAACTTTTACAGCAGCTAAATCAACTTTTGCCTATAGCTATTGAAAATATTCGGTTTTCTGCTGCTCAGTGGCATAGTATTCAAAAAGGGAAAAAATCTTCTGGTCAAACTGAGGGAAGCGAGGAGATAAATGATTGGCAAGGACATCCTAGCATGATTTGTGGGTATGAAAAATCGCCTCTGTTAAACCCTACTAACAAAAATGAAAACCCCCAGACAGTTTTTCAACACTGGGCTGAAGTTGTTAAGGGGCGTTCTCAGGATTGGCCTATATGTCCTCAATGCAATTCTCCTACACCCCCAGGAGAAATTGAACGTTGGTCAGTATGTGCTATTTGTGCCACGAAGCAGTGGTCAGAAACGAGGGGGTAATACGGTTTTACGGAAGTTAGAAGCTTGTCCCTGTAGAGGCGCAAGGCTAATTCTTTGTCGTCAGAGAATATTTGCCACCCTATATTTTTTGAGTCCTGTACTTCCGACACCTCCGACACTCCCCACACTTCCCACACCTCACCCAAGTCCCCCATTGTGATAATTCATCTCGATCAATAAGTTTTGAAAATTGTTTTATATAGCAATTCCCATATTGGTGAGGTACAGTCATTCGTTTGCTTGAGGGAACAGGGAACGGGGAATAGGGAACAGGGAATAAAAGACAAAAAGATAAATGTACCTCACGAGCTTGAGAAACGCTATAGCGTTTCTTAAGAAACGTGAGGTACAGTTGTTTTTCTGATTTGCTATTCCCAATTCCCCCATTGTCCCATCTTCCCTACTCCCTACTCCCTACTCCCAAAAGAAAGGAATTTTGTACCTCAGACTTTTTGGGAATTGCTATATAAGTTTTTTCATCAGTATTTATTCAGAGTTATTTTCATCAAATCCAGGGCAGCTATTGATTTTAATATTGTCTATTGTTTTTGGGGCTCACTTGGATTTTAGTTTGATCCCCATGTATTTTACCGGAATAATATATTTATTCATACATTTTCACTAGTCCTGTTTTGGATAAATATTTCTGTTTATAAACGAATTATAAAAATAATCTAAAATTTTCTTCATAAGTTGAGAGTCTTGAAAGCTAGATGTAATAATGAATGTAATAGATTAAAAGCATTAATCAAGTAATTTAAAAATAATTAAAGTAGACTCATAAAACTAAATTTAGGAAAATTTTTTATGAAAACTAGTGTGGTTTGTCGTCATTGTCGATACTATTCACCAGAGGGAAGACGTGGTGGTGTTTGCCAAAAGTTAATGACACCTGTTGAAAGTGATTGGAAGGCTTGCTCATTAGCATTACCACCTTTTGAAGTAACTTGGAAAAATCTTGATGGTATGGTGACGTGGAAGCAGAAAATTAACAATTTAGAAGTAGTTTTACCTAGAAAATCTACTGTTGATAATTTTACTAAACTACCAGAACAAGTGTTAGTTGGTACTCAAGAATAATCAGTAATATTTAGATTAAGTTGAGTCTAATTTTTCGTTTAAATTAAATTCATAGTCCTGAGAAACATTATACATAGGGCTATATATTTAATTTTTTTAAATTCCATCAACTAAACTTGGCGACTATAGCTTAGGAACTGTTTTGGATAAATAATCTATATCTATAAATACAGCATTTCCCGTTGTTATGAGGTACTTATATTTATGATTCTAGGGAACAGGGAATACACAAAAAATATTTCCGATTATTCAGTTTTAACTCATTAGTACGGAATCTGCTGTATTTTGAATAAATCCGATAAAGGTTCTCAATCTTACCTGGGGTTGTGATTTCAGTTATCAGTTTTTAGCTATCAGTTTTCGGTACCTCTGCAATAAGGATGCTTGAAAATACGAATATATTCTATTTTTTTTATCCCCAGTTTTTCGGTAAGATTTTCTACTAATCAAAGAGTTAATTTTCCTATATTATCCGGAACGCCAAAATAAGTCCGAATTTTATTAAGGTTATATATAACTCACTTGAAAAGCTATTGTTCATAACAGTTAATCTGAGTTAGTTAGTAAGTTGAATCACTATCAAGTTCACTTCAAAGTAACGACTAATAACTTATCAAGAAAATTTGCTTTTAACCTAAAGTTAATATTCACCATAAACTAATCTAAATCTTCAAAGATATAGATAGATAAATATATAGATAATTATTTAGATTAGTTAGATAGAAATTATCTTTGAAAGTTTGTTCAATTTTCAATTTAAGGTAACCAAGGATATCTGCGAAAATCTGGAGACCGTTTTTCCAAGAACGCCTTTTTACCTTCAGCTCCTTCCTCAGTCATATAGTAGAGAAGGGTCGCATTACCGGCCAATTCTTGCAAACCAGCTTGTCCATCACAGTCAGCATTAAAAGCAGCTTTCAAACAACGAATGGCGATCGGACTTTTTTCTAAAATTTCCGATGCCCATTTAATACCTTCTGTTTCTAATTCCTCTACTGGCACAACACAGTTAACTAAGCCCATATCCAAAGCTTGTTGAGCTGTATATTGGCGACAAAGAAACCAAATTTCTCGTGCTTTTTTCTGACCAACAATTCTTGCTAAATAACTGGCCCCAAATCCACCATCAAAACTACCAACTTTGGGACCTGTTTGACCAAAAATTGCATTATCCGCAGCAATAGTTAGGTCACAAATAAGATGCAAAACATGACCGCCACCAATAGCATATCCAGCTACTAAAGCAATAACAACTTTTGGCATGGAACGAATTAACCGTTGTAAGTCCAAGACATTCAACCTTGGTACTCCAGCCTCATCAATGTAACCGGCTTTACCTCGCACACTTTGGTCTCCTCCCGCACAAAAAGCATATTTACCATCTGTGTGAGGCCCCGCACCTGTAAACAAAACTACTCCTATATTTGGGTCTTCACGAGCGTCAACAAAGGCATCGTATAGTTCAAATACAGTTTTTGGGCGAAAAGCATTCCGTTTGTGGGGGCGATTAATTGTTATTTTTGCAATGCCGTCAGTTTTATGGTATAGAATATCGCTATACTCTTTAACAATTTGCCATTCTATATGTAAAGGCTGGTGATTCATTGTTTTGAAACTTTATAATATTTTCCTTGGTAATACTAATACCATTTCACGGCAGTTAGAAGTTTGTCCCCGTGCCCGCTGGATACCCATCTGCACTGGTACAAGGTTTACCCTCGCGTAGGTGGGGGTCAGAATTTAGATTTGATAGACTAAAAACTTTAACAATATATATAATAGTTTCCGGCAATTATTTGACATTTTAATGTTTGAAACTATTTGTGACATCCTTCAAGTGAATTGGCATAAGTTAATTATTTTTTTTGATATTGCCGTAGTTTATGGTAAAAACTAAATATAAATTGATAGACCTGTTGCGAAACTAAAAATCAAATACATTTAGAATACAGAAATTAATTAGTTGCTTTTAATTTCTTATTCTTGAATTTTGACTGACAATTATCGCGAATTCAAATGATTGACCATCCAAGTTATCTAGTCCATAAAAAATGGATGAGTCGGGTATTGGAAATAGCAAAAATAGCTGGTGATGCAGGAGAAGTACCAGTAGGGGCTGTAATAGTTAACTCAGATGGCAAGTTAATTGCAGAAGCTGAAAACCGACGGGAACGAGATTTTGACCCCACTGCTCATGCAGAAATTTTGGCTTTGCGACAAGCAGGACAGACTTTGCAGAATTGGCACTTAAATGAATGTACTCTCTACGTTAACCTTGAACCTTGTCCCATGTGTGCTGGGGCAATATTGCAGGCAAGAATAGGTTTGTTGGTTTATGGAGCAGATGATCCGAAAACGGGAACAATACGCACTGTGGCTAATTTTCCAGATAGTGCTTTTTCGACTCATCGTCTGTCTGTATTGGGTGGAATAATGGAATCTGTTTGTCGTCAGCAACTAAAGTCTTGGTTTGCTCAACGTCGTGTATTGTAAAGTATAATTTTTATAATTTTCAGCACTTAATTGCTCAACACCCAGGATTTTTTTGCTTTGATAATTTTAAAGAAGTTCAGTCATCTCATATCAGCACATAGCAACTATAGTTGTTCGACAAACTAAGCGAATAGTTTAGTTTAGTGATGAGCAGATTATTCATAATAATTTGAGTGCTGATGGTTTGCATACTGCTGTTGTTTAAGTTTGGAAAAATATGGATTTTTAAATGTTACATTCTGCGAGTTTTTCTGCTAAGTAAGGAGCGCCAAAATCCCAAACTTGAGAAGTAATTCTAAAAGGAAGATGTCCGTAAGGAGCTGAAATTTTATATGTAATATTTTTATATCTTTTATGATTTTCTCCCCATCCTACTTCCTGAATAAAATTATCGGCGATCGCTACATTATAAATTCCTGATTTACCTCCCAATTCTATCCAAATATCTTTTTGAATGCTAAATCCAAATTTGCCGTTACTATAGTTAATCCACAATTGATTAATTTTATCTAAGTCTTTGCAGGGGATATTTTTAATATCTTCTATATTCAACCAATACTCTTTTTCTCGCCCTACCAGTGAAAGTATAATTCTTAGTGTTTCTTTGTCAGCTTTTTCAAAGCTATCGGATGATAATAGGTTTTCTAAAGGTGCGTAGTTTACTTTTTTATCTATATAATTAATAGCTGTTTTGGAAATATCTGGAATATTAGTTTCGGGTAAAGGTTGGGGTGGTTTTTCAGGTTGTATAGTGGGATTAGATTTTTGTTGTGGAATAGGAGTAGTAGGAGTAGAAGGTTGGGGTGGTTTTTCAGGTTGTATAGTGGGATTAGATTTTTGTTGTGGAATAGGAATAGTAGGAGTATGTTTACGAGTTGAAGGGTTATAATTTCTTCTTGGAAAATTAAGCTTGGGAGAAAAGATATAAATCACAACAACAAAGACAAATATACCTGTGACATTTAGTAATCCATTTGTTTCTCCTTGATAAAAAGTTTTGACAGAATTTTGATAAAGAGGTTTTATACCTGGAATATGTAAGGTAGCCATTTGAGAAAAGGCTGTGCTAGAAACCTGAGACATTTTAGACATAATGCTCTGAGGTGGAATTTTAAGTAATGTCAGCCATTCTTGCACAGTTTGAGGGCGGTCTTCTAGTTGAATTTCCATTCCTTTGAGAATAGCATTATTTACGCAATCGCTAATTTTTTTATTAATTTGTTTTGGTTCTACTAATGGGTCGTATTTAGATTGTTTTCCCATCAGTTTAAAAACTAATTTTAAGACGAAATGAGCTTGTTTTGGTAAGTAGTTTTTATGTATTGCTAGTTGAGTATGATATCTATCTATAGAATTAGGTAATCGAGATTTAGTTAAAAGCACATAAAGTGTGGCTGCTAAAGCATAAATATCTGTATATTCTCCTGGTTTATGTTTACGAATATATTGTTCTATAGGTGCATAACCTTCTGTATAAAATTGGGTGTAGCTTTTAGTTTGATTGGGAATAAATTCACGGGCAATACCAAAATCTATTAGAACTACTTGTTCTTGATTTTTGTGATTTTTGCGTAATATTATATTGTCTGGTTTGATATCCCGGTGGAGAATGTTTTGACTGTGAATGACTTTCAAAGCATTAGCAATTTGTCGAATGTAATTCAGGGCTTTTTCTTCGGGTAATTTTCCTTGTTTATTAATAACAATAGCTAAGTTATCTCCCTCTATATATTCCATGACAATACAATACAGTTTCCCCTCTTCAAAGGAATCATAAAATTTGACGATATTTTGATGTCGGCATTTTTTTAGTCGTTCAGCTTCGTCTCGAAATCGCTGTTGAAATTTGTCAAATTCATG
The DNA here is from genome assembly GCA_030064835.1 of Microcoleaceae cyanobacterium MO_207.B10. Taxonomy (GTDB): domain Bacteria; phylum Cyanobacteriota; class Cyanobacteriia; order Cyanobacteriales; family Microcoleaceae; genus JASJEE01. Next base: position 17,818 of record JASJEE010000074.1, read on the forward strand.
GAGTGTTTGTATTTGATTGTTTAAAGTTTTAATAACGACTTTTTTGCCTGTATTCTGATTATCTAATGCTAAATAGGTGATGCCGAATCCTCCTTCTCCTAAAATTTTTTCTATGGTGTATCTGCGATGATTTAAAATAGTGCCTGGTTGCCAGTTGTTCATAATAATTAAATTGCTAACTTACTTAATTGAGTTTGTTTATAAGTTGAATTTTCTTATAGCAATCCTAAATAGGTCGCGGGTCATTTCAGTTATCATTTAGTAGTAAAACTTTCCGTTCCGGAATGCTCCGCAAACGCGAAGTTTCAGTACATCAGTTATCAGTACCTCTGGCGCTCACCCAGAGGCTTGAAATAATGAAATTTATTCTT
>JASJEE010000418.1 GCA_030064835.1 Microcoleaceae cyanobacterium MO_207.B10
ACGATTCATTGATTTTATCTGTTTACCATCTACAATTAAGCTCGTACCTACATTTGATACACAGGTCAACCAATTATTTAAACCGTGGTCTATTCCTAAGACATTTTCTTGATTTAATTGAGGTTTAATTACGGTTTCTTTTTCATAAATAAATTCCCAATAAAAACATCTATTTCTCGGTAAGATTCTCAGTTCTTTAATAGCAGAAAATGCGAGATTACTGGGCATGGGAATTAAAAAGCTATCTACTCCAAACCAGCGCTTACAGGTATTCCCTAGTGGTACTCTTATTTGATTATCTTTAAGTTTTAATGCTTGAGCCGGATAACTAACTGTAGCCATTCCCCCTTTTTTTCTGTAGTTAGGAATCCTGGGTTTGTGTGAGATTTTTCCTGAACTATAGGCAATAATCAGACTATAATAAGACCTAAATGATTCAGCTACAGTTCTCAATATTTGTTGTGCTGCTTGAGAATATAAAACTTTGTAATGATAGTTGTATTTATAGACTTTTTCCAAGTCAAACTTCCCAACACCTTTTCTTGATTTAAAGTATAATTGCCGACCATAATATATTCCGATGTTAGTAAGCTTGTGAGACTCTTCGCATAAGAATGTTAAAATAGCAATTAATTCAGAATTTTTATTCACTAAAACTTGCTGACAAGAGTACATTGGAAACGAGGGTAGGAAAATTTATTGTGAGAAATAATAGCATAAGACTACTTTAGTTGTCTAGTCTAAACGACTCGGTTGTTTCCATCCCCCGGTTAAAATATGGGGGCCTTTAACCTGGCTTTTCGGTCAAATAAAATACATCCGATTAAAATCCGACTTCTCGCCTTTCATCCATCGCTTAAAAGACGATGGCTTTCATGCTCCCGTGTTATTTAGGTAAGGGAGAAGGGACTGATAAAAGTCCCCGTTTAGTTTTCTTAACAAATAACTAATCTCCCTCGCCACGATCTGGCATTTGATGAGGTTCCCAAGGTCCAAAGCGATCGCCATAATAGGCCAATATTTGGTCTACTTTTTGGCGAGTAGCATCTTCAGCATCTTCACCATATTCGATTAATAAACTCCCTATTTGACTACTTGTATAATCAAAGGGTTCTAAGGAAGATGGAGAAAATAAACCTACTTTAACTTTGCCAACTTGACGTAAATGAGCTGCCACTTCTCTATAGACTGCCAATGGTAGTCCCTGACAGCTAAGTTGATAACGAAGTTGTTTCTGTTTCCCAGTCTGCATTATGAATATTTACCTTTCCATTGATACTCTCAGCGCAATTATTGAGCTATAACGAGAAATTCTTGCTTTTACTCGTCTTAACTAAACTAGATTAGATGCTTCTAAGTATAATTTCTATCAGACCCTCTAGACAAACATTTTAGTTTGACTTTTACTCAATGGCTGGCAACAAAGGGAGCTAATATCTATAATGATTTATTGGCAAAAATTCATCTCACTGTTATACCCATAAGTTAATAGGACTCCTATTCTTGGGAAATTTTATAGACGATCGTTTTCTAGGCTATGAGACATCAATCGATCTATTTCTATTGGCTGTGGTAAATTACAACAGTTGATACTATCTAAACATACTTTACCCCACTGTAAGGCCCACCGAACTAGTTCAACTCGATTATGGGTGGCAGTTTTACTCAAAATGTTACTGATATGGTTATCGACGGTTCGCTTACTAATTTCGAGCTTTTCAGCAATTTTTTCATTGGTTAACCCATCTGCTACTAGCTCGACAACCTGCAATTCTCTTTCTGACAGAGATGTATGAGTTTGGGACTCGCAACTATTCATAACTTTTGCCTATATCTGTATATCTGCTTATTTATAATTTTAGAGACATCTTGACAAAAATCACCTTAATGACAATTTTTATATCGGAAAATTCAACCAAACCCTCTCCAGAGTGGAGTAAAATTTTCTGTGTAATTAATTTTTAAATTTAAAGATGTCTGGAATTTTGGTAACCATCAAATTTTCCGACTCTCACTTCTTTCTGTATATGCTTATAGTTTTCAGATACTGAAATTAATATGATTCATCCTCAAGTTATCTGTCTTGGTGAAATTTTATTTGATTATTTGGCTGACCAACCTGGGATTACTTTGAATCAAGTTGAGTCTTGGACAGCTTACCCTGGTGGCGCTCCCGCTAATGTTGCCTGTGGTTTAGTTAAGTTGGGCACATCTGCTGCTTTGATTAGCGCTGTGGGTAAAGATACAGAAGGCAACTCACTAGCACAACTTTTGACAGAGGTGGGAGTAGATACTACAGGATTACAACTACATCCTACGGCCCCAACACGAAAGGTTTATGTTTTGCGGTCCAAAACAGGCGAGCCTGAATTTTTGGGTTTTGGCGATCGCTTGACTACTGAGTTTGCTGATACTCAAATACAAGCTGAATTTTTGCCAGAATCTCTATTTTTGAATGGTGAGTTTCTGGTTTTAGGAACTATTGGACTGGCTTATCTTGAAACTAGACAGACAATTTACCAGGCCCTTGAACTAGCTGACAGATATCATCTGAAAATTATAGTTGATGTTAACTGGCGTCCATTATTTTGGCCTAATTCTGAAGATGCTAAGGCACTTATATATTCATTACTAAAAAGAGTAGATTTTGTCAAGCTTTCTATGGAAGAAGCTGACTGGTTATTCGATTCTACTGACCCTGGTGCTATTACTTACCGACTAGGTTCAGTGGAGGGTACATTAGTTACAGCAGGGAATCAGGGCTGTGCTTATTGTTTGTCAGAAAATGAAGGCAGAATCCCGGCTTTTTCATTGGGTGTGGTAGATACTACTGGTGCAGGAGATGGTTTTGTGGCAGGTTTTATACATCAACTGTCCCAATATGGAATTCGCCGTTTACAAAAACCAGAAATAGCAAAACAGGTTGTTATTTATGCTAGTGCTGTGGGTGCTTTGACCACGACTAGACTAGGAGCGATCGCTGCTCAACCTACTGCGGCTCAAGTAGAAAGTTTTTTGGGTAGCTATTTGCCTCATTCATTAATGGATAATGGATAATGGATAATTACCTCTCCCTTTTAGGGCTATGCTTGATAAACATCTTTCTTAACTAACATAAAACTTGACACAAAATAGAAGTTATGTGTAAGTCTGATGTAGGCTTTTTGCGGAGAAAAGTGTCTAATTCAATACACTTTTTTGAGGGATTTATATCATGTCTCATTAAATAGCTGTAATAAATAATCTTTCCCCAACCCCGTAGGGACGTTGCATGCAACGTCTCTACATTGCGGTTAATTAATGTTACTTGATATTAGACAAGATTCTTACTCCCCACTCTCTCCCCACCTCCCCATCTCCCCACCCTACTACAAGGGTTTCAGGAGTTCCTGATTAAGGATAGCTTTGAGGGAGAGGATTGACCAATAAGGAAAAAATAAATTTTTTCCCCTTGAAAGGGAAGGCTTTAAACCTGAATTATTTAATTATTTAATTATTAATTCTTCGGTAAGATGGATAATTGTGTAAGAGTTCAGTGAGGTTAAAATACTCTCTGAATTTATTGTTAAAATTTTCTCAAAATTCATCAGAGTTAAAAACTATGGGACTTTTTAATCAAATTCTTGGTGCTATTAATGACCCTAATAAAGAAGCTAGTGGTAGTCAGTTGATGGATATTATTAGCACGGTAAAACAAGTAAGTAATAGTATGGGAGTAGATAGTGGTACTACTCAAACTGCTATGTCAATGTTAGGTGGTCATGTACGTTCGGCTTTGCAAGAAAAACGCGAGGCAAATGGCAACCAAGCAGTTCAAGAAATTATCAATCAGTTTGCAGGAACAAGTCCTAATTTGCAAGCAGTTCAGGCTTTATTTTCTCTGTCTCAAATTAATGATATTGTTCAGAATATTTCTGAAAAAACTGGTTTTGATGCTGCACAACTACAAAATTTCTTACCTACATTAGTTCCAATTATTCTGAATCTATTAAAAGCCGGAAATGATACTGAAAATTCTAACTCGGCATCTAATAATATTTTAAATAGTTTTTTGGATACTGATGGAGATGGGGATGTTGATATTGCAGATGCAATGGGAATGGCAAGTCGTTTTTTGAAGTAGATTTGAGGGTAAGGAATGAGAAGAAAATAAAATCGGAGAAAATTAATTATGCTCAAGAGGTTTCCGAGGATTAAACGATAATTTTCCGGTCTTATTTAATTTCCGTTCCTCACCTTTCAGCTTTATCCCTTTTATAACCAGTCTTTTTCTTTGTTTTTCCTATTATATCACCACACCCAATACCCTACACCCTACACCCAAGATTGATAATATTTGTAGTAAAAATTTATCAATTTGGTATAACTTTAACTATTTAGGTTAATTTTTCTGGCTTAAGTGCTGAAGTGCTTAGTGCTACTTGAATAATAGTAAAAAATTGAGTAGGGTCTTGATCAGAATTTCCCTACTCTACTTGTAGGATTACCTAAAAGTAAAATTTTTCCTAATAGCAGTAACAATCTCTTCAGGAGATTTTGTAGCATCTACGACTATAGCTGTTTCTGGTTCTTCAAGAGTATCAAATTGACTTTTTAACATTTCCTCTTTCATAAAATGATTTTTTCGTTCTTGAAGCCGTTGAGCGAACAAATCAAAAGACCCTTTTAAGTAGACAATTTTGACATTTTGTGAGTCTATTATCAGTAGATGACGATAAGCTTTTTTCAGAGCAGAACAAGCTAATACCACATTGTTATTATTAGCCAACCATTCTTCAATAGAATTTCGTATTTTTACTAACCAAGGAATTCGATCTGCATCATTTAAAGCATTACCACTACTCATTTTTTCTATATTCGCTTGGGGATGAAAAGAGTCTGCATCATAAAAATCCCAATTTAGAGATTTTGCTAATAATTCTCCAATCGTAGATTTACCTGAACCAGACACTCCCATTACTATAATAATCATTGTACTAATTCTCAGAGGTTTTTCAATATTACAATGGCAATCGAGATAGAACGCAAATTTTTAGTTAAAACTGACGCATGGCGAAATTTAGCTTCTGGGGAAGTTTATCGTCAAGGTTATATGTCTACAGACAATGGGTTAACTGTAAGAGTTAGAGTTGTTGGGGATAGAGGTTATTTAACTATCAAAGGACCGAGTTTTGGTAATTCTCGCTCGGAATATGAATATCCTATTCCTGTAAAAGATGCTCAAGAAATGTTGAATAGTTTGTGTACTTCTCCTTTAATTGAAAAGACTAGATATAAGATTTATGATGGTGATTTTGTTTGGGAAGTTGATGAGTTTGCTGGAGACAATCAAGGTTTAATTGTGGCTGAAGTAGAACTTAATGATGAAAATCAAACTGTTGAATTACCTGATTGGATAGGAGAAGAAGTTTCTCACGATAAGAGATATACTAATTCTAATTTAGCTAGAAATCCTTGGAAAAATTGGTCTTCAGTTTAGGGAAAAAATCTGAGAAAGAAGTTAATCGATATGGGAAAAATTTCCCATTTTTTTAAGGGTATTAAATCAAGAATTTTAAGGTCTACAACACATGATGGATAAAACTGCAACGTCTGAGTTTTCAAATCTCAGTTTCTACTCCTGATGCTGATAATTAATCAAGGGATAAAGTCTCAGTCTAAATTTCCCATGAATCATAGATAAAACTGCAACGTCTGAGTTTTCAAATCTCAGTTTCTACTCCTGATGCTGATAATTAATCAAGGGATAAA
>JASJEE010000075.1 GCA_030064835.1 Microcoleaceae cyanobacterium MO_207.B10
AATTAAAAAGTAAATAAAAAAGTTGAAACTCCCACCTGTTCCCAGTTAAGTCTTCCCTAAAAAGCAGTGATATAGCAATGTGCGCTGGCATATTTACACATTATTTTTTGTAGACCTTTTCTAGATTGCACTTTGAGCTGGACATTGTAAATACCTGAGCGCTCTTTGCTATATTTTTGCCACGAATATGCGGAGGATTGCTATATCTTTCAATAAGAGTATTGAATAAACTATCAGCAAAGCGATCGCTAAATCCTACTAGAAAAGATAAAATCAGGATTAATTCTGTTGTATTTATTTTCTCTGATGTTAACAGGGATAAATCAGAAACAAGAATTAGATAAAAAGCAGAACCAAGTACAATTATCTGTACTAAGTAGGTAGGCACGAAAAACGGAAACTATGTGATTAGTTAGACCTTGCTTATGGGGTAATGGATGGAGTCACAGCAAGGACGAAAAAGAGGAAAATGCAGTACACAACGTATTAAATTTAAGTCTAGAACTAAAATTTAACTTTTCGTTATATAGTTATAAATTTTCCCGCCTACCTACTTATCCCACCAAATCAGTAAATTCTCTATTTTTTTAATCTCGAAAAAAACTACTAATAGAACAATAAAAATTGGGTAATAAAGGAGAAGTTATTTCATCCTCATCTAAGAGAGTTGCAACTAAAATTAATCTGGCATTTTCTCGCCGATAAACTTCTACTTGTTTGGTCAAACGATTAACTATCCAATACTCTTGTACTCCCTCCACCGAATATAATTTTAATTTTGCTTCCTTGTCTCTACGCTCATTATTTTTGCCAGGAGATAATACCTGTATTACTAACTCAGGTGCATCTGTGAGATGACCTGCTTCATCTTCAATTTGAGATAGTCTTTCTTTGCTTATCCAAACCACATCTGGAGAAACATTATCTGACTCAGAAAAAATAATACCAGGAGCAATAATAGTTTCACCTAAATTATTAGATTCTGACCAAATATTAAGTTGCTGAAAAATTCTCCCACAAATTTGTTGGTGTCGGCGGTGAGGTGCCTTGGTGACGAATAATTCTCCATCAATAATTTCATATATATTTGATTCATTTTGGGGAAGTACATCTAAATCGTAAATATTCCAACGTATTTTTTCTACGGTTTGATTCATAATTAATACCACCTTTATAAATGTTTGCTATAAATTACGATCGCTAAGGAAGAAGTAAGAAGGAAGAAATAAAGTAACAAAAAATCTTAACATCTGTATTCAAAATTATTCTCGTGCCTTCCTTATTCAAATTAATCCTACTTTTTTGAGGGCTTTTTCGGCAGCACGTTTTTCGGCTTCTTGCTTACGATTTCCTGTTCCCACACCATATGCTTTACCCTTAACTTTAACTCTAGCAGTAAATATTTTGGCATGGTCAGGACCTTCTCCATTATCGGATTCATACTGAGGATTTTCTCCAAATTCTGCTAATGCCCACTGTTGAAATTTACCTTTAGTATCTACTAAATCATTTGGTTGTGAATTAGTCTGAGAATCTGGGAAAATTATATCATCTGCAACAGGTATAAATAGTTTTTTAACAAAAGCACGGACAGGGGTAATTCCTGAGTCGAGAAAGTAGGCTCCAATTATTGCTTCAAAGGTGTCACTTAGTAATGCTGGATTTTGACGACCGCCGTCTTTTTCTGCTCCTCTACCAAGGCGCATTAATTTATCTATTCCGAGTTGCAGTGCAAATTTTGCCAGTTGTTTTTCATCTACTAAAAGTGAACGAATGCGGGTTAATTCTTTAGGTTTTAAATCATATTCTTCTTGATAACGTTTATATAATAATTCTCCTACTAGAAAACCTAGCACAGCATCCCCAAGAAATTCTAGACTTTCATTGTCTTCTTCTCCTTGACTTTCGTTGATATAGGAACGGTGAGTTAGAGCTTTTTTTAAGAATTCTTGGTTTTTAAATTTGGGTAGTTTATTAGTCATATTGCAATTTTTATTTGGTTGGTATCTATCTATATTAATCCTTGTCTTTTTAACTTAGATAGTGCATCTTTAGCAGCAGTTTTTTTGCTTCTTTTTTACTACGACCGTGACCTTCGCCACACTCTACATCATTGATAAAAACCCAAGCTGTATATTCTGGTTTATGGTCTGCTCCACCATCTCTTTCAATTTCATATTCAGGCTCAATTTAAAATTTTTCTTGTACCCGCTCTTGAAGAAAACCTATCGGATTATCAGTATTAATATCTTCTATATTTTGTATAGAATCAACAGGATTTTCCAGAGCATTAGCAAAGATAGGTTCTATAAAATTGCGAACTGCTTCAATACCAGAATCAATATAATAAGCACCAATAACTGCTTCAAAAGCATCACTAAGTAATGAATTATTTTTACGTCCTCCCTGTGCTTCCTCACCTTTACTGAGCAAAATAAATTGTCCGAGGTTTAAATCTATGGCAAATTTTGCTAATTGTTGATTATCCACTAAACTAGAACGTTTTTGAGTCATTTCACCTTCTGTCATTTTTGGATATTTACGATAGAGATATTCCCCACTAAGAAAGTTTAGCAAAGCATCGCCAAGAAATTCTAAACGATTATTGTCAGTGCTTACTTCTGTCGGATTTTCATAAAGATAAGTTCGGTGGATTAAAGCAAGTTGTCAAAGAGAAGCATCTTGGAATGGTATTATTTCCAGTAATTCACTTAATCTCTTTCTAATTTGTTGTTCTTTTTCTGGGGAAACAGAAGGAGTATGAGGGGTTTCATAACGAAGTTGTTGCTGAGATAAAAGTCGTAATACTTCTTGCTTTTCTTTTTCTACTGCTTCTACTTCTGCTTTTGCTTCAATAGTTTTAAGAAGTCTAGTAATGCTGTCGAGAGCGCGATAAGTGTCGTCGATAGAGAATGTAAATGGAGAGCCATGCGCCCAATTATTCCGCACTTCTATGAGTTCTTCCACTATGGGGAAAGCTGTACCTAATTTTTCTTTAAATACTTTATCTGACTGTTTTTTTATTAACTTAAGTTTTAAGGATACATCATCATTTAAAACTTCTTCAAACTTTTTCTTTTTCTTCTTTTTTATTTGTCTGAATTCATCTTTTAATGTTTCTGCCGCTTCTTTCAGCCAATTATCTGAGTAAACTTCTTTCATTAAACTTTCTATATATGGATATAAACTCTGATTGAGAATGTTCAAAGTTTTATTAATTATCTCGTGGTTATTACGGTTAGCCATATATTTTTGATCTTGAATTGTTTCCTAATATTATTTTAGCTAATTTTAATTTAATACTGTTACTCAGTCTTGCTTAATATTTTTAATGAACTTGTGACAAGAAAGCCAAAACTAGTTAGGGTTTGTTGAAAAAGTATTTTGGTGGAGGGTAGGAGTCAGGAGTCATGAGAAATGGGAGTTATAGAGGAGTTAGCAGGAATAATAGTCCCTTAATTTTTCTGCTATAGTTAGCATTAAAGGCTAACTTTTTGAACCTTTTGAAGTCAAAAGGATAAAACCTTTACCTGTCAATACTTTTAGAATTAGTCAGCAAGTCCTAGTTAAATATTATTATCAACCCAGTTGAGATAATCTCTAAAATCATCATCAAAACTGAGTTGATATATCTAGACTTTACCTAGAAACATCTACCTTGTTTCCAACCAGGAGGATAAATACTATTCCCGCGACTATCATTGCACTGTAAACAACGAAGTTTTTCCTGGCAATCAGAATTACTTTCAAGTCTATTGGAAAATTTAGTTAAATGGCAAATATTCATTAACTATGCTAACTGCATTATTTTGGTTTTTACTTCAAATAATTCTGGCAGCTTTTTGTCTACAAAATAATATTCGTCAGCAAGATTAACTAGTTTCTGCTTGGCATTTTTTGAGTTGGCAAAAATAATTACTTTCTTACCTTTAGCTTTCCATTGACGAACAATATTTATATAGTCTCCATCTCCAGTAATTAAAATTAAGATGTCAGCAGAGAGAGTAGAATAAAGTTCTCTTTCACAGTCAGCTATTAATTTTTGATCGACGCTCTGTTTTTCTGTTTTAGGAACATCGATACAGTCAAAATTTAATTCATGTAGACGTTGTTCACAAGCAAGTTTTTCTTGTCGCCAATAAGCATATACTCTTTGACGAATTAAATCACCATGTAAGTGAGCAAAAGTCTGACAATATCGGGCCAGAAAAGGGTTGAAACGATTAACATGAACGTTTTGATAATCCCAATAGAGTGAGACTAAAGGAGAGTGCACTTTATTGTTCATTTTTTTTACACCTAAAGATATTTTAGGTGTAAGCTCAAATCTGATAATGTCGTACCGAAATCATTAAATTACAGTAGATAAGGTCAAAGCTTACACTCGAAATTAATCTAGCATTATATTAAGTGAATCTCAACAAATAGTGATTTTTTTGACTTGCTCTTAGTTATTTGAGCCGATTTAGATAGGAGTTGTAATACTTCCTGTTTTTCATTTTCTACATCTTCTGCTTCTGGTGCATCTATAGCTTTCAGTAATTGAATAATACAGTCAACGGATTTACAGGTTTTATCTTTAGAAAATGACGATAAATGAGCAACCTCATTACGAATATCTAGAAGTTTTTTTACTTTTGATTTACTCAATCTTACTTTGTATTTTATTGGTTGACTTAAATGATTTTCAAAGATACTATCCCACAGTTTATAAATTAGCTTTAGTTGAAGAGATACATCTTTACGCAAAGTTTCATCTAAGTTGCATTTTTTCAATCCTTGCTGATTTTTTAAGACACATTTTGCTGTTTCTAACCAATTATCTGAGTATTTTTCTCGCATTTTTGCTTCAATATACGGATATAGACCTTGGGCTAAAATTTTTAAAGATTTATAGATTATATTGTCATAATCAAGTTGTTTAGAATTCATTTTGCTGATATTTCCTTGGAGTTGTTCTTAACAACAGCATCGGAACATCAGACATCTATTGCTGCTAGTGCGCGACTTAAAAAAACTTGCCTATCTTGATAGAAATTATCCAAAAAATAGGATTTAAGAGCGACTCATAATGTCACTCCCGACTCACTAATAATATTCGGATATTTTTCTACAGGAAATTTCATAAAATGACCATAACTCAAACTAAGTACACACGTTTTAAGTTGCACTAAGTTGAGCTGATGTCTCACAAATCGTAGATTTTATCCCTATATACGTATATCCTGATATATAGTTAGTCACTACTACAGCTAGATGCTTGTAGATACTCAATTTTTATAGTTGGATATCTAGCAAACAGCTAGCCATACTAAGAACTAACTATGTACCAAGAGATACCTATACAGGTATAAAATATACGACAGATGAGACAGAAGCCCATACAGGGCAATAGATACTAATATCTATGCTATCTTTCAAAAGAATAACAAAGACATAAAAAATTGTCAACGTTCAAACATTTGACAGTAATGATGAATACTAGAGAAAATTAGTGTTTTAAAGCCGGTGAGGAGACTCGAACTCCTGACCGTTCGATTACAAGTCGAGTGCTCTACCAACTGAGCTACACCGGCAACGTTTCTTACTATAGCAAAGTTAAAACTATTTATGCAACCCTTTTTTAGTTTTAAATCACATTTTTTTTAAATAGCTCAGTAAATCGGCCATTTCCTGGTCAGTAGGCTGAAATTGGGGCATGGGTGGTGTTTGGCCACTAATTACTTGATTAATAATGGCTACATCAGATTTACGTTGGGATAGTCCTTCTAAACTTGGTCCTACCTGACTATCTACAGCCCATTCGTGACAACCTGTACAATTCATCTGAAAAATAGCATGACCTTTAACCGGGTCTCCATCTAGAGACAATACACTTTTAATGTAAGGATCGGAAATCTCAAATTGATGAACTGCTAGAAAAATAAATAGGATTACCAGCAGAACAGCCAGACCAACTAAGGCGCTCCACTTCAGCAAGACTTCTTTTTCGGTGTTAGCAAGCTGGTTATCCAAAATCTTTATATCTCAACAAATATCTACAAGAAAGTTTAATGTCTAGTAACATAGCTTAACAGTTTCACCATATATAGAGCAAGGTTGTTACAAAAACTCAATATTTAACTGGTGATGTGTTTAGATTTTTGATTTTTGATGATTAGTTCTATTTCTGTTTCAATGCTAGGCTTAACAGAAATAGTAGTATTGATAAATAACAAAAATTTCACCAACAGGAGCTAGCTTTATGGTAGAACCATTACTTTCTGGAATCGTACTAGGTCTAATCCTCGTCACATTAGCAGGACTATTTTTTGCTGCCTACCAACAATATCGTCGAGGCAACCAATTAAATATTGACTAGAATGGTCTATCTCTCGGCTTCAGTGGGACGAAAGAAAGTCAAAGCTGTATTGCCATAGACTTTCTGCCGACAAACTTCTAAAGTTGGGACTGGTTGAATAGTCCATTGTTTGGAACTATGTTCGACTGCTAATTCGCTGGTAGGGGCTAAAAGTTGATATTGAGCGATCGCATCTAATACTGGTTGATATAATTCACTGGTATAGGGTGGGTCAAAATAAATCAAATCAAACTGCTGCCCTGCCAGCACTTTTAAACGTTTAACTACATCTCCCTGCAAAACCTGATATTCTTGGTTATAATTGACTACTAATTGCCAATTTTGACGAATCACAGCACAGGCAGGGCCATATTCTTCAATAGCGATCGCCACTTCAGCACCTCTACATAAAGCTTCGGCTCCCATCGAACCCACTCCTGCACATAAATCAAGCCATCGACAGCCAGGGACATTAGTCTGCCAAATGTTAAACACAGCTTCTCGCACTCTGGCCAAAGTTGGACGGGTTGTCAGTCCAGGTAAAGTTTTTAACTGACGATTTCCATATATTCTTAAGCTCATAGTTGGTACACTCCCACTAAATAATATGTAAAAGTTTTGGCTGAATACTTAATTATTAGAGTTGTGGGGGTGCTTTAGATTCTAGTATTGAGGAGTGAGTAGCTTTGAGCTTACTTACTAAACAGCAAAAGCCAAATGTTGAGGAATCACCTTACTCACAAAATTGGACAAAATCTTTAGCCCAATAGTAGAAGATTTCTCTGGATGAAATTGTACGGCCATTAAATTATTTTGTCCCACTGCTGCTGTAACAGTTTGATGACCGTGAGTGACTGTTGCTGCTTTAACCTGAGATTCGATGGGGTCAACGTAGTAGGAATGGACAAAATATACCCAAGGCTGAGAACCTATTTCACTCCATAATAGATGTTGTGGCTGAGTTAATTCTAGTTGATTCCAGCCCATCTGGGGAATTGTTAGCCCAGGTTCAGATTTAAACCGACGTACTTTTCCGGGAAATATCCCTAAACCAGGTTCCTTACCTTCTTCACTACTCTCAAACAATATTTGCAAACCTAAGCAAATACCTAAAAAGGGTTTACCCGAAGCAATGACTTGTTTAATAGGTGTCTCTAGATGACGCGATCGCAAATGTTGTACAGCTGGGTCGAAAGAGCCCACTCCTGGTAAAATAACTGCATCAGCTTTTTCTATTTCTGTGGGAGAATCTGTAATTTTAGGGACTGCACCTGCTTTTTCTAGGCCTTTACATACTGAGTGCAAATTACCCATATCATAGTCGATGACTGCAATAGTTGACATTGATTTGTGCTTTTTTTTTGATAGAACTTTGCAGATTTAATATTATAATCAATTAATTACTAGAGTGTAATATTAATACCAATTTTATGTGGTTGAGCTACTTAGGTTTCGAGTAGTCAGTGGTTGGTAGGGGTGATTTCCTACGGAATGCTTTCCTTGCGGAATGCTGCACCAAAGCGTTTACGAAGTATTCCGGAACGGAAATCACGCCTACAGCATCATTTTAATTATCAGTTATCAGTTAATAGTTAACAGTAATCAGTAAGTTCAGCAATTAACAATTAACAATTAATAATTACCTCTTATGAAAAGATGGGATAAGATATTTTTTTGACATAGTAAGATCAAGAGATGCGAATACTATTTTTGGGGTGGCACATTATGGAATGATACTGCCAAAAATCCGGTCTGACTGTAATTTAAAAACATTAACTAATTAGGGCTGGCTGAATAAATATCAAAAGGTTATAGGTTCATTAATTGATAATTTATCAGGGATAATTGATAATTACCTCTTGTTAAAACCGTTACGGAATTGAAGAGCAGGAAATATTATTTCTTTTTTTACCCTTAAAAGGGTCGGCTTTCAACCATAATTCTTTAATTATTAATTATTAATAATTAATAATTCGGTAAATATTTGAGGCATTATTTGTGCGAAAAAAGTGTCATTATTTTTGCTAATGGTAGCTCAAAAACTCAGAATTTTTAGTAGACAAAAGGGGAAATTTTGAGGGAGAATTATTCCGATAAGATTTCCTCAATCTACCATTTATCCTGCTGTAGAGGCGATTTCCTGCGGAATGCTGCCTCTTGCAGAGGAGCTGCTTCTTGCAGAGGAGTTTCGCTAACGCAAACGCGAATTGCCCCTACTGACTATTGACTACTAGAAACAGCAAAAATACTTTTTCAGCCAACCCTAATTATTTTAGTAATTCCCCAATCTCAAATTCAGGTATCCAAAATTCAGAATTATTCGTAACTGTGCAACGCTCTATTTTTCTCTGAAGTTGTACTTAATAAAATATGAAAATTGCCTGCATAGTCACGTCGGATCAAAAATTATTACCTGCTAGTTATTCCTGATTTTATTTGAGATTTTACTGTTTTCCTAACTAATACTAAATTGACAAAAAGCCATGCCCTTGCGCAGGGGGGTTGCTCTCGCGGAGGCGGGGGAATCTTACAAATAAACTAGCTATAGCAATCCTATTTTATTTATGTATAAAAATCCTATACCATTTCTCCATGAAGTTACGCTTAATATAAAGATGAGAATAGTCAGTGTAATGAGGTCTGAGCAACAATTATTAAGCATATTGTTACAGAGAAATGGTATTACCGCTTTTAGGGAACAGGGAACAGGGAAGATGGAACAGGAAACAAGCGGGAGTTTCAGTTTTTTTTATCTACTTTTTGATTACCCGCAACCTATGGGCGGATTGCTATAGTAAATAAGTAATAATTAACCTACCATCTACCACCTAAAACTCAACACCTAGAAAGTTATTTGTATCAAACATTTATAAATTTGGTATGATTATTTATTTGTTATAGTTTTAGTCTTATGAAAAATCAAATTTTACTAACATCATTTGATATATGGAAACCAGAACACATATCTAATTCTTCCGATGATTTACTGAAAAAAATATCTACAGAAGAACTAACTGATTATTCTCTAACTTTTATCAGAAAATTACCTGTTGATTCACAAGTTGCTCCACAGATTGTTATTGCCAAAATCAATGAGATTCAGCCTGATATTATTATTTGTTGTGGCATGGCAGAAAAGCGAGAAAAATTAACGGTTGAATTTCAAGCCACATATGAGAATACAGTAGTTCAGACATCTGTTGATTTGGCTGAATTAATAGAAGGTTTAGAAATAACGGAAATTAGTAATGATGCCGGAAAATTTGTCTGCGAAGGTTTATATTTTGCTGTATTAAAATATCTTAAGGATGCTGGATTTAAGAATAAGTGTATTTTTGTTCATGTGCCGGTACTAACGGAAGTTAATTCAGTAAAAGTAGTAGAAGATTTTCTCAAAATTATGTCAAAAATTTCTAGATTTACTAAATAAAATTAGAGATTGTTTGTCAAGGAAATATAAAAATTAGATAGGAAACAGGGAATAGGAAGGCAGAAATTAAGTAGCTAGGCATAATTAAATATAAAACGCTCTGTGTTATAAAATTTAAGTTTTCCTCAGATGCGCGTATATGGCATTTTATAACTTTTTTTGCCTACCTACTTAAGACAACTATTTCTATACTTAAAAATCTAGGAATATATTTAACTCAAATCTCTCTATCTATCAGATTTTAATCCTTTGATGTCTGACTACTTTAGGATTTTAGTAAATATTCGTTCTCTTAATACTTATTTGACAAACAGTCTCTTAGTCTCAGAGTCTTAACCTTAATTTTTACCAGTTTATTTGGCATATTTCCAAGATTAACTTTTTCACTACACCGCTTTTCAAATTGATGACTCACATCGCCATGCAGCGCTTTTCACGCCCAGTAGACCACAATTTCAGCCTTCTTGGGATTCACAACCCTCGTTTCACCTAACACCTAACACCTAGATTTTTAACTGTGGTTTACTCATATAAAAACCGCTGGAATGGCTGTTCCATAAATATAGCAATATTTTATTAAATTGATATTGTAACAATATACCACCTAAAATTTAAAGCCAGAATCAACTAAATTGCATTCCTGGTAACCAGATAATCAAACATACAAGACTAATAAATAAAATAGGCAAAATTATCACCATACTCATAAGACAATAATTCTTCCAGCTAACATCAAAACCATGTTGCTGCAAAATATAAAACCAAAATAGAGTAGATAAACTACCAATCGGAGTAATTTTAGCACCAATAGCACAGCCAATAATGTTAGCATAAATCATTCCCTCTAGAATATTGGGATTTGTTATTGGTGCTGATTGAATTGTCAAGGTATTAATTAAAGAAGCTGGTAAATTATTACAAACAGCACTAATTATTGCAGAGAAAAAACCCGTGGCAATAATAGCTAGAGAAAATCCCCATTGAGAAATTTGTATTAATAAGATTTTGATTAGCTCTGTTAAACCAGAGTTGGTCAAACCAACAACAATTATGTAGATTCCCCAAATAAACAAAATAGTTTGTAAGAAAGGATGAAAGATAAATCTACTTAAATGTGTCAAATTATTCTTGCCATTACTTATATGAGATACCAAATATTTCAGTTGATAATCATTCGGCAAAATCTTAGCTAAAATCTTGTAAGTTTTTGTGTTCTCAATAAATTCTACTGATTGTGAAAATAAATCATTGTTATCTGGAAATAGTTGAGTAGGGTCATAATTTATTTGTTGTTTTTGCTTACCTGGAGGCAAGGCAATTTTCAGACATTGTTGACTGAAGTTTAATCTTCTATATCTTCTGGGAATATCAGACCAAAAATAAAATAAAATAACCGCCAAACTAATGCCAATGGTAATCAAACTAATAGGAAACATTACCATCGCATAACGACCTATAGAAATATTATATGCAGTCGCAGCAACAGAATTAACCAAGTTGCTAATAGTAAATGATATACTACTTGTATCAGCTATCCAACCGCAAGCTATAATAAAAGGCAGAATTTTTGAAGGGCTAAACTCTAATAATACCAGGGTTTCAATTACTATTGGAATAAATAATAAGGTACTACCATAGTTAGTTAAAAAAGCACTAAATAATGCAGTTAAAATAAGTAATGTAGCAAACAAAAGTTTACCATTACCTAAATTTAAGTGAGCAATAATAAATCCTAACCAACGGAAAACACCTTTTTTCTGTAATATCCAGCTAATAGTTATTAACCCTACTAGGAGAAAGCTAATATTTGCTAATATTGTCCAAATAAGTGTAGGAATAGTTGCTACAGAAACTATGGGAGTAGTCAATAGGAGGATAGCTCCTCCCATTGCACTGAAACCTATACCTAAACCTTTGGGACGCCAAATTACAAGAATCAGGGTACTTACGAAAATCCCTACACTCAATGCTGTTTGCCAACTCATAATAGAGGCGATCGTTAATTTTCTTGTGATGACTTGTTTCTGAGCTTACCTTAAGATTACTCTTTTATCTATTTTGATTATTGTCAAGTCTTTGACTTGATTTTATTAATAACAGGGGATAATCAATATCTTACAGGATTATAAATTTAGTGAAAAACAAATTTGTAAAATTTTCACTATTCGGAAGTCAAGATTTTTCTGCTTAACATAATTTCAAACTAACTTCAGAAGACTTGAATTTTAACATATAATATAGAATACGGTTCAACGAGTGTATGTTGATAATTTTATAATTACTTCAAGGCTTCAATCTCCCCATCTCCCGATCTCTCCCAACTATATAATAAGTAAGTATTCAACCGGATTGAATATAAATAGGGGGTTAGATAAATCAATGGTAAAACTCACTGCGTTGTATATATGAACTTTGATTATACGGCGTTGCTGAATCAAGGTATGAAAAGAAAATATTGAACAATCCCAAATATTTGTGATTCAATAGTTCAGCAATTACCAAAAAATACAAATCATACCCACGCATCAGCAACGCCGATTATACTATTAAACAATAAACACTACCTTGGTATTGTATAAGTACATAAGGCAGTGCTGATTAGAATGATTTATATCTTTTAAACGGATGCGTAGGTTTGTTCAGGTTGAACACCAACTGAGGGAATAGACAAACCATGTCGTATACTTTGATTGTAATCAGGACAGTTCCACAGAGCTTGTGCTACATATAAGTATTGCCGAGAAACTTTGGAAACACTTATAGCTGTGCTAATAACTGTTGGTAAACATGGACTAGGGATTAATGTTGTGAAAAATGTACTCATCATTGACCACAAAAGAATCATCCATAGGCATCCCAATGTAGGCAATAAAATTAAATCAGGCATCACGAAGCGGCGAAACCGCTTCCATATAGCTTGTTGAGGTAATGCAATAACTACGGCAAGCGTCGCAAAAAAGGAACTATTCAGTTTTTCCGCCATTTTATTTAGATTAGATCGTCAGAGTCAGGTTTATCAGGCGCAACAAATCAGACCTACACCAACCAAGGATACTGAATCGACAATACTATTCTTTATAGAAAATTGACTCTTCATTCTCCTCTCAATGCCTACGAAGTTAGCTGACGGGCTAGGGCTGAGAGATGCCCTTCTCTAAGTCTTTATTTCTCAATATTAAAGACTTCCAATCCGAGATAAGCCCCTTATATTGGTTCCTCCGTTCCAGCAGCACTCTTGCTGTGCTATTTTCGCTAGATTAGGCTGACTGTCTTGTGCGTGTTTATTTACTTTTATATTAACTTCTTTGAATATGCTTTGTCAACATTTTTTTCCCTGAAATTTAAGAAAATTTTCCCAAGTCTCGACTCTGGAGTTTGCACTTTAAATCTCACCCTTATTTTTGGACTAAAAACTTCTCTCTGTCTAGTTTTCCTGTTTTAGGTTTAGGGAAGTTGAATATCATCAGATCGGGTAAATAATTGAAGCATTTTGACCTTTTTATTGTATTGTTTTTTGTGGAGTTTTACTGATAATAGCTGATACCATTTCAGGGCAGTCAGAAGTCTGAAGTCAAATCAATTTTGTTGAGCAAAATAATGATTAAAAAATTATAGCAGATTCCGTACTAATAAGCTATAACTGAAGGTCAGAAAAATTTCTGTCTATTCCCGCTTCACCTAAAACTATAAACATAAGTACCCAGCAGCCAGAAGTATTGTATTTCATGGCCAATATTCTATTTTTGTTTAAGCATCATCTAATATGTAATTTATGTCACATATCAAGCTGCTTGTTATCACAGAGAAAACTTGATTCAGATCACTTGAAAAACTATACACGATCGCTTAGTTCATCAATATTGCATCACTATGTAATAATAGAAACTCGTTGATAATATAGATAAAGTTCAAAGGTAATTGTGATGTATATAGAACCTCCGCTCCACTTACTGCCATCTGCACTAGGAGACCTTTTTGCCCAAGCTAATCAAAGTGGTTACGTTACTTTAGCTGACCGTTATGGATTAATGGCAGCTATATTTGATGAGTCTTTATCTGAAGATGAAAAACGTTCAATTGACCGACTACTTCGTGCCATCCGTAAAGGACGTATCAAAATAGTTGATGAAATATCTGCTGTGGCATAAAACCCTAATTGAATATTCAGTTAGATAATTATTTTGTATTAATAAAATTTGTGTTAACAATCTCTTTTTTTGCCATCTGGTAGGGTAGCTCCACATAAATCAGTTTGGTCTAATTTAGCCTGATTAATATTTGCATTAGATAAATTAGCTCCATTTAACTTAGCTTCTTCCATATAAGCTTGATATAAATCAGCCCAAGATAAATCAACATTCTTTAAATTAGCTTGTCGCATGGTTGTACCATGCAAAATTGCTCCTGACAAATTAGCTCCTTCGAGATTTGCACCAATCAAATTTGCACCACTTAAAATTGCGCCTCTTAAATTAGCATCCTGTAAATTAGCCCCTTGTAAGTTAGCCCCTTGTAAATCAGATTCACTTAAATCAGCATCACTAAGATTAGCTTCACTTAAGTCACAAGCTTGACACTCATAAGTAGTTAATAAACGTTGAACTGTTTTCAAACGCTCCATAGAAGAAGGTTTAGCAAAAACTGGCACAGTTAAGCAGAATACAGTAAAAATTGAAGCTGTGAATGAATAGGTAAATCTCATATTTTATTTCTCTACAAATTGCTTGATTTATAGTTATCTGTTTAATTCATTTAGCATCATACCATAAAAAGTACATATTTTTAAATTGTTATTGATATTTTAACAAGCAAAATTATTAGAGATTTTTGTAATTTAATATCTCTGATAAAATAATTTGATTTATTTGCTCTGAATCACAAACCTCTACCTCAACAATAAATACTGATATAGAAATTTATTAGCTATTAATATTGTTGATATTATCAATCAGTATTGTTATCATCCATATGGTTTTAGAATCATCCACTTACCTGTTTTTGAATCTCTATAAGTGATGAATGGATTAGGACGTAATCCTGTTTTTTTATTGTATTCCTTGTAATTTTTGTTTATTTTATTGTGAGACATTTTTCTACATTCAATTAATTTCATATATTTTATGTTTTGATTATTTATATTCTGATTTTAAACAAGATATAGTTTGACATCAGTGACGAATTTCCTGAGAAGAATGTGACATTTTATCAGTTTAATCTGTGATAAACGTCACAGAATAAGTGTAAATACAAACGGGAATTAGATACCTAAGACAAAATACTTAAAAAACATCAGATTAGCTACATCAGAAAAATCACTGTAAATATTTGTAACCTTTTCAAAAATATTGACTAAATTACTGGGAAGTTTTGTTATCTTAAACAGCAATAATTATGTAGTTATACGGGTATATTTCCATGAAAAAAATCTATCAAAAATTAGCAGTTGTTAGTAGTGGAGTAGCTCTTGGCTTAGGCTCTTTAGCTACTGATATTCCGGCTCAAGCAGCTACGATGACGTATGATTTCTATGTCTCCAATATTGAGGGAGGAGTTCACGATGGGACTACTGGCTCAGGTTATTTCACTTTTGACTCTGAAGGTGAAGAATTTAAAATAGGTGGAAATGAAGTAATTAAAAAAGTGTTAGATTTTGAGTTTAATTGGTTGGGGCAAACTTATGGAGTAGAAGCATTAGACTTTGAAAATGATGCAGATGGCATTTTATTTTTAGATGAAGTATTTCAGGGATTAGATTGGGATTACAACACAGGACTTTTGTCTTGGGATCTAATCAACGACGAATTTGATTACATTGATGCGGGCGCTCCTTTTCCCTTGTTTCAAGGTTACGGTGAAGTGACTTATCAAAAACAAGAACCAATTTCTGACGTTCCCGAACCAGGAGTTTTAGTTGGTTTAGGTTTAATTAGTTTGGGAGCTTTGCTGAATAAAAAGAAGAAATTATCTCATCGTTAAGTAAAATCAATATCTATACTATCAGGCTTTTGAAAGTGCAGAATAATAATAATTAAGGTGAGCATCTAGCTCACCTTTTTTTACAAAAAACTTTTGAGTCAGCTTATGATTGCCTACCTTGACTTAGGAAATATGTCCCATTAATTGATATCCTAAGAAGCTATAGTCAAACTATTTGAAATATGCCTGTCGTCAACCCTCCCACTATCATCAACTTTCCCCTAGCTGCCGTAGTTGGACAAGAAGCAATTAAACTAGCCCTGTTGCTAGCAGCAGTCGATCCAGGATTAGGAGGAGTCGCCATTGCTGGCCGTCGTGGTACCGCCAAATCGGTAATGGCCAGAGCAATACATTCCCTCTTACCTCCGATTGAGATAGTTAAAGATTCCATTAGTAACTGTCATCCTAACTATCCAGAAGAATGGGATAACCTACTGTTAGAGAAGTATCCAGACTCAGCATCAGTAGAAATTCCCACCGAAGTCATACCCGCACCTTTTATTCAAGTTCCCCTGGGAGTCACCGAAGATAGGTTATTAGGTTCAGTAGATGTAGAAAAGTCAGTCAAACAAGGTGAAACAGTCTTTCAACCAGGATTATTAGCATCGGCTCACCGAGGAGTATTATATGTAGATGAAATTAATCTGCTTGACGATGGAATTTCTAATTTATTGCTCACCGTCTTAACAGAAGGACGAAACCAAATCGAACGAGAAGGTATCAGCTTTCAACATTCCTGTAAACCTCTATTTATTGCTACTTATAATCCTGAAGAGGGGCCCCTAAGAGAACATTTACTTGATAGAATAGCGATCGCCCTCTCAGCAGACATGGTTTTAGGTTTAGACCAACGAGTAGAAGCAGTAGAACAAGCTCTCAACTATGCCACATCTCCCCAAGCATTCCTAGAACAATATGCAGAAGATATAGATAACCTAAAAACCCAAATTCTTTTGGCGAGAGAATGGTTAAAAGATGTAATCATCACAAATGAACAAATTCAATATCTAGTAGAAGAAGCAATTCGTGGGGGAGTTCAAGGACATCGAGCAGAACTTTTTGCCGTGCGAGTTGCCAAAGCTTCCGCAGCATTAGACGGACGAACAACAGTTAACGCTGATGACTTGCGCCGGGCGGTAGAATTAGTCATCGTCCCACGAGCAACAATAGTGCCAACCCCACCAGAAGAAGAACAACAACAACCACCCCCACCACCCCCACCACCACAAGACCAGTCAGAACAGGAACCAGACGAAGACGAAGACGAAGACGAGGAAGACCCAGAACCTCCAGAGGAAGATGAAGCAAGCATTCCCGAAGAATTTTTGTTCGATCCAGAGGGAGTGGTGCTAGATGATAGCGTTTTAGCTTTTGCTCAAACTGTAAATCGTCAGGGTAACTCAGGTAGTCGCAGTATTATATTTTCTGAAGACCGAGGGCGCTACGTGAAACCAATGTTGCCCAAGGGTAAAGTGCGACGCATTGCAGTGGATGCTACGTTACGAGCTGCTGCACCATATCAAAAGTCTCGGCGCGAACGTCAGCCTAGTCGCACAGTTATTGTGGAACAGGGCGATATGCGGGCAAAAAGGTTGGCGAGAAAAGCTGGTGCTTTGGTTGTGTTTGTGGTTGATGCTTCGGGTTCGATGGCGTTGAACCGGATGCAGTCCGCAAAGGGAGCAGTGATGCAGTTATTGACGGAGGCGTATCAGAGTCGCGACCAGGTGTCGTTGATTCCGTTTCGAGGGGAACAGGCGGAGGTTTTATTACCACCAACTCGTTCTATTACAACAGCACGACGACGTTTGGAAAAGATGCCTTGTGGTGGCGGTTCTCCCTTGGCTCATGGTTTGACTCAAGCGGTCAGAGTGGGTGTGAATGCAAAGCAGTCTGGTGATGTTGGGCAAGTTGTGATTGTGGCAATTACTGATGGGCGGGGGAATATTCCATTGGCGCGTTCGTTGGGTGAGGCGATGTTGGATGATGAGAAGCCGAATATTAAGGATGAGTTGTTGGAAATTGCAGGTAAGATTCGCGGTTTGGGGATTCAGTTGTTGGTGATTGATACCGAGAATAAGTTTGTTTCAACTGGGTTTGCGAAGGAGTTGGCGAAGCAAGCGGCGGGTAAGTATTATCATTTGCCGAAAGCTACAGACCAGGCGATCGCTGCTATGACTCAGAATGCTCTGAAGGATGCGATCGGTTAGGTTTAAGCATATTGACGTAAATTAGGAGAGAAGCATTTTAATAGTTTCTCTCTTTTTTTATGGGTAGTCATATAAATTTAGAGTAAATTTTTAGGCTCAACTCTCCCTTATATCAAATCCGGTAGCATCGGTATAATTCGCCCTCTGTAGGGGTTTGGTCACCAAACCCCTACAA
>JASJEE010000076.1 GCA_030064835.1 Microcoleaceae cyanobacterium MO_207.B10
ATGTTCGGTGGGTGGGGTGCGGAAACTTAAATTTTGGCTAGGATTCATAATTATTGGAGCCTCACCCTCCCCACCCTACGCCTGGATTTAATATTCCTTTTACAAACAGTCTCTAAGGTTATTAAATTTTATTTAAAAGAAATAACTCTGGGAAGATTCGACGAATTTGCCTCATTGTTAAATTAGGTAAATTAAATTTTTGACCCCACTGTGGCAGAAGAGGAATATATACCCAGATTAACGGCATCTGTTTGTAACAAAAACAGATGCACAAAAAACAGAGAGACAACTAAATAAATATTTATACCTTCACAATCATATTTATTGGCCTTCGTAGGAATTATTAAGTAATGAAAAATTATATTTGTATTGCCATTGGGATTAATCAATACGAGTTTATTGAACCTCTCAGTTATGCTCAACAAGATGCAGAGGCACTGCATAACTTACTCTTAAACGAAGTAAATTTTTCACCAGAACAATGTTTAATATTAAGTGACAATACTTCTCGACCAATGTGGGAACAGCCTACTTATCCTAGTAGAGAAAATATATTAGAGTTGATAGAAGACTTTTGTCAAAATCAATTGAAACCAGAAGATGTACTCTGGTTTTTTTTCAGTGGTTATGCTATTAACTATGATCGACAAGATTACTTAATGCCAATTGATGGCAATCCAAACGAAGTTGCAGCTACAGGAATATCAATTAGGAAACTACTAGAAAACCTCAAAAAATCTCCCGTTAAAGAGGTATTAGTTTTGTTAGATATTAACCGTAGTAATTTTTCTAATGTAGACGATAAAATCGGGACTCAAGGATTTGAGCTAGCCGAAGAGCTAGAAATACCTCTTTTACTGTCATGTCGTCCTAACCAAGTTTCTTATGAAACTTCTGCAATTCGTCTGGGATTTTTTACAGCAGCTCTTATGGAAGGAGTGTCTTCTGGAAAATGTAACACACTAAAAGACCTTAATAACTTTTTAGCTCATCGCTTACCAGAATTATGCGCTCAACACCTACGACCTCAGCAAAATCTTTTAATAGGGGGAAATTCCCCTGAGAAAAATAATATAATAATATTACCTCAAAAAAATCAAAATCATTATAATAGGACAGAAGAAAAAGTAGGCATAAACTTTGAGTCACCTGTGTCTTTAGCAGGAACAAAAAAACAAATTCAAAGCCAAGCCACAACTACTTATAAATCACAAACTACTAAAAATAGCATGGTTAATGGACATAAAAGTAAAAATAACCTTGAGTCTCAGAACAATAGCGAAAAGACTGAACAAAAACTAGAAATGTCTGAAAATATTACTCAAAATCTCAAGTCTGACAAATCTTTCTTACAAAAGTTAATTGTAGGAAGTGGTTTTACCGCAGTATTACTACTATCAGGTGTGTTTTTAACCAATAAATCTATATTTTTAGCTGAAAACGAAGTAGGGAATTTACTTCAAATAGAAGATGAAAATACCTCATTGGAAGTCAATTCATCTCCTAAAGTATCTTCTTCCCAAAATCAATCTCCCAAACCAACTACTATTTCATTAAGTTCAAGCCAGAAATTAGCAGAAAGTCAGACTTCAGCTACTAACAAACTACTAGCTGAAGCTAAAGCCTCATTTGATTCAATTTCTGCCTCTAGTTTCAGCAAGGCTATTATCCAAGTGTCTCAGATTCCTAAAAATGACCCAGTTTATCCAGAAGCCCAAGCTAAAATAGAGCGTTGGAGTTTGACTATACTGGATATAGCCACTAGTCGAGCTATAAAAGGAAATTATGATGACGCAATTGCAGCAGCTAAACTTGTACCTCAAACTTTAGGGCCAATTTATCAAGAAGCACAGTTAGCGATCGCCGAATGGCAACAAGAGGGTACTAAACAAAAAAAAGCTACCCAAGAATCTAACGAAGCATTACTCAAAGCTGCAAAGGAAAAAATTAAACCTGGACAAGCTTCTTCTTATATTCAAGCAATTAATCAGGTCCGTAAAATTGTTCCGGGAGATCCCAGCTATGAAGAAGCTCAAAAACTAATTGCTGATTGGAGTCAAACTATTTTTAATATTGCTCAAGTACGAGCTAAAAATAACAATATTAGTGAAGCCATTCTGGCTGCTGAGTTAGTACCTTCTGGAACTCCAGTTTATCAGTCCGCTCAACAAAAATTAGCCGATTGGAAAAGCCAACAACAAAAAAACAACAAAAAGAATTGAAGCCAGCAGCAACTTATAATTTCTTCTACTCTGAAAATTTAATTGAATTAATTATCTTTTGATTAATACAAAAAAAATTTACAATAACTAGAAATCGTACCAAATCCTCTTTAGTAAGAAGGTATTCAACAAATAAATTAGAAATCTATGGTGTACATAGGATTTGGCTATAGGAAAACTACCCTATAATAACCATATTTAGTCTCAAATTGATTTCAGAGTACATATAGCAATCAGATCTGATTTGTGAAATAAATGAGCTATTTTAAAGCAGGAGGCAGAAGGCAGAAGGCAGAAAGCAGAAGGCAGAAGGGAAGTGCAGAAGGAGACATTTTTTTAAAACTTCATAGATTTCACGAAGGATTTAGGATTGCTATATAAATATTTTATTAGCTGATTAAGTGAATCACTAATTGGTTGAGGTTATAGTTTTCTCAACCAATTTTTATTAATTGATTTTTGGAAATATAGTCATTTCAGCTAATACTATTTCTTTCTAAAAATGCACTTAATAACTTTTTATCTGACTAGACTGTGCCAGCAGTTATAGAAAATTCAAAGGATTTTGAGACTCCACGGACTAAAGTCGCGTGGATTCTTCAGAGGAGCTGTAAATCAGGTTAAAACCACGATTTTCACATTGCTCGTTTACGAAGTATTGCCGTTAGGCAAAACAACCACATTGCCAGTACCGTACGGTAGTACGTATACAGCAGCAGTCCACTAGGCGGTGTCAATTGCCACTACTCTCTCCGGCCAAAAGACCATTGAGGCTACTTTTAAAGTTATTGGTTGATAATAACACATTTTTTTGACTACGGGTTAAAACCCGTCGAGTCGTTTCCATCCAGCCGTTAAAACTGGCTGGTTTCCCACTTACCGAATTTTTACGATGAAATAAAAATAATCAAAGTTCTATATTGCAGGTATCTTAACTGCTAGACAGCGGTTTTCATTTCAGTAGACCACAGTAGGGACGTTGCATGCAACGTCCCTACAAGGTTTTGATTGTGACTATGTGGTTTATCAATCTAAAAAGCGCTGTAAGTTTATCTCACAAAGGTCGAACCTGCTGTATCATCTTTTATGAAATCCAACTTCATAGAGAATGGCATTAGATTAATACCAGCATTTCTGACTGTGAAAGGATATTAGCAGAAAAAGTGTTTCATTCTTAAATTCCAGAATATAGGTAAAATTAATAAATGAGAGCTATGTGGCAAATTTGGAAAATTATAACTTAAGTATTGAACCAGGTAAGCGGATAGAGGGATCAGCCTTCAACTGAACAAAATGAATAAAATTCTATAACTAGCAAAGCTAAAAATTTCTGTCCATCAGGATCTTGTCTACTATGACTTATACTCAGCTTCAACCGCAAAAATTTGATAGGGACTTAGAAGCAGTCATCCAGAAAGCCTGTTTAAGTATCAACTGGGATTATGTAGAGGTATGGATACCAAATAAAAGTAGTACCAAAATAGAATGTAGTCTTATTTGGTATGGGCGTCCGGAAGTTAAGGAACTACTAGAAAAATTCCATAGTTACAGCCAAAAAGTAAAATTTGCACCAGGAGTTGGTATACCAGGACGGATTTGGGTTTCTAAACAGCCAGAGTGGGAAAAAAACATCAGTAGTTTAGCAGAAACAATTGACATACGGGCTAAAAAAACTCCAGAATTTGGTCTAAAAACTGCTTTTGGGATACCAATTTTAGACGAAAATATTGTTGTAGCTGTTATTATTTTTTATTCAAGAGAAGTTCACAAATACAATACAGATATAGTTAATTTAATATTTAATTTTAGCAATTTAGGTACATTAATATCGAATCTCTTAAATTCAAAAGAATTACTACATAATCAAGATTATTTTCGTTCAATGATCGAGAATAATCCTGATGCAGTAGCACTTATAGATATTGGCGGAAATATTTTATACTATAGTAATAGTTTGGCAACAGAATTTGGTTATAAGTCTCAAGAACTAATAGGCAAAAATTTACTTGATTTTATTCATAAAGATGATAATTCATCGGTAAGTAATCAATTAGCAAAAATTATTCATAATCCAGGGTTAACAGTAAAGACAAAAGCCAGATTACTTCATAATGATGGTTTGTGGCATCATTATGAAATAAAAGCAAAAGATTTTCTGCCATCCTCAGAAATCAAAAATTTTATAGTTTATTGTGATAAAATTTCAGAATTGAAAATAGAACAATTATCAATTAATAACGACTCTTTTTTTGCAGAGATACTTACTGAAAATTATAGATATGGCATTGTTAAATTTGATATTAATTATAATTGTATCGGTTGGAATCGTGCAATTGAAAGCATATCTGGCATTAATAGTAAATATGCTATTGGAAAATATATATTTGAGATATTACCATTAATTATAAATACTGAAATATCACCAGAATATCAAAAAATCAAATCTCAAATAATTGAGAATAAAAATAATGTTACGGCAACGATAAACTACAGCTCTCAAAATACAGAAAGAAAAGGATTATTAGAATTTAATTACTTCCCTGTGAAGAATGAAATCAGTCAAGTTATAGGTGGTCTGATTACAATTCGTGAGGTAACAAAAAATCTGGATACAGAACTAGCTCTTGAAGAAAATGAGATTCTCAAGTCATTACTGATTGAGCATATACCTGTAGCAGTAGCTATTTTGGATCGAGATATGCGCTACAAAATGGTCTCTCAGCGGTGGTTAACTGATTATAACCTCACGGAAGAAGATATTATTGGGCGTAGTCACTACGAAATTTTTCCAGAAATTCCTGATCGCTGGAAGGAAATTTATCAAGCTTGTTTAGAAGGAGAAGTTCACAAAAGCGAAGCAGATGAATTTCCGAGAGCAGATGGTAGCCTAAAGTGGATCAAGTGGGAAATTCACCCTTGGCGAAATAGCAAAGGTAAAATTGGTGGCATCATTATTTTCAGCGAATTAATTACTCACAGACAAACAGCACAGAAAGAAATTGCGGATCTAAATAGCAAGTTACAACAAGTAGTTGATTCTACAATAGAAGTAGCTATAATTGCCACAAATATTAACGGTCAGATTACGATATTTAACTCTGGTGCTGAAAAAATGTTGGGTTATCAGAGACAGGAAATAGTTGGTAAAGAAAACATCAAAATATTGCATGACACATCCCAATTAATAGAACGCAGCAAAGAACTGACTCAGAAATTCAATCGCCCCTTCAAAGATTTTGAGACGATAATAGAATCAGCAAGACAGGGAATTTTTGAACCTCAAGAATGGAACTATATCAGAAAAGATGGCACTCCTATATTAGTCAGTTTAGTAGTAAACAACAAATATGATAGTGAAGGAAAAATTCTTGGGTTTCTGATTACTGCTACTGATATTACAGACAGAAAACACAGAGAAACTGAACTAAAAGAAGCAGAAGCAGTTATTCGTGGTTTGTATACAGTAGCTTCAGAACCTAACCTAGACCTAGATGCGATTTTGCAAAGAATTTTGGGAATGGGGCGAATGCGGTATAGGAGTGCAATTGGCATTCTAGCAAAAATAACAGAAGAACGTTATGAAGTCATAGCATCCCAACTACCCCAGGGATTTCCTTTTCCTCTGAAACCAGGAGATACCACCAATATTAACCAGACTTATTGCTGTAACACTATTAAACAAAACGAACCAATTAGTTTTGAAGAAGCAGGAAATTCCGAGTGGCGCGATCATCCTGCTTATGCCCAAACATTTTTTAAGCTCGAAGCTTATATAGGTATTCGCATTATGGTGGAAGGTAAAGTGTACGGAACCCTGAGCTTTGCCAACCCTCATCCTAAATCAGAACCTTTTAAAGAAAGCGATCGCAACATCTTAAAACTAATAGCACAATGGGTGGGAAACCAACTAGAACGTTATTCGTCAAAAGCCGTTTTAGAAAATCAAATCAAACAAGTTTTACTCCATAAACAACTGACTACAGAAATTCGTTCTACCCTAGACAGTAAAAAAATATTCCAAACAGCAGTTCAACTAGTAGGTCAAACATTTAAAGTAAATCGTTGTCTAATATATAGCTATATTGCTAAACCATCACCAGAAATTCCTTTAGTTGCAGAATATCTGGAATTAGGCTACGAATCAATGCAAGGTCTATCAATTTCAGTCATAAAGAACCATCATGCTGAAGAGGTATTAGCTCAAGACAGAGCAATTAGCAGTGAAAATACTTACTCAGACCCATTACTGATGAAAGATTCTGAGGTTTCTTGTTTATTAGGGGTGAAGTCAATATTAGCAGTTCGCACCTCTTATCAAGGAAAGCCTAACGGAGTAATTGTCCTGCATCAATGCGATAGCTTTCGTCATTGGACAAATGAAGAAATTGAACTCTTAGAATCAGTTGCAGCACAAGTTGGAATTGCCATTGCCCAAGCAAATCACTTAGAGGCAGAAAAACAAACACAAATCAAGTTAAAAAGCGAAAATTTAGAATTAGAAAAAGCTAAACAAGAAGCTGAAACTGCTAATCGAGCAAAAAGTGAATTCCTGGCAATGATGAGTCACGAAATTCGGACTCCGATGAATGCAATTATCGGCATGACAGGATTATTACTAGACACAACATTAGACTCTCAACAACAAGATTTTGTAGACACTATTCGTCATAGTAGTGATTCATTACTCACAATTATCAACGATATTCTTGACTTTTCTAAAATTGAATCTGGAAAGCTAGAATTAGAAGACCAACTTTTTAATCTCCGTAATTGTGTAGAGTCTGCCTTAGATTTAGTAGCATCTCAAGCAGGAGCTAAAGGTTTAGAATTAGGATATTTTATTCATAAAGATACACCAGAAGCAATAGTAGGAGATGAGACTAGATTACGCCAAATACTTGCTAATTTACTTTCTAACGCGGTTAAATTTACTGCGAATGGGGAAGTAATTGTATCAATAAATGGGAAAAAATGGTTATCAGCTCATGGTCAACCACCTCAACCAGAATTAATCGAAAATAACCAAAACACACAGACTAATAATGAAACAAGAATAGAATTAATTGCTAATAAAATCCAGACACCAGTTAACAACCTATATGAGATAAAATTTTCTGTCAAAGATACAGGAATAGGAATTCCTAAACAACGATTGGAAAGATTATTTAAGCCTTTTAGTCAGATTGATGCCTCCATGACGCGACAGTATGGAGGTACAGGCTTAGGTTTAGCAATTAGCCAAAGATTAAGTGAGGCCATGGGTGGTCAAATGTGGGTTGACAGTGAAGAAGGTCAAGGCTCGACATTTCACTTCACAATGGTGGCAATGGCAACTCAAAGCACTAAAGAAACTAATCTAAAAGAAGCTCAACCTGAGCTTACTGGTAAGCGAATGCTGGCAGTTGATGATAATGCTACTAATCGGAAAATTATTAGCCTTCAAGTACAATCTTGGGGAATGGAGGTAACAGTAGTTGAGTCAGGTGCAGAAGCTTTAAGATTAATTCGGTCTGGGGAAAATTTTGACATTGCGGTATTGGATTTGCAGATGCCCACAATGGATGGTTTAACCTTAGCAGAGCAAATTCAATCTATGCCAGATTATAGCGGATTACCTTTAGTTATGTTGAGTTCAGTAGGGAAACTGACATCAGAAGAGATCGCGGGAAGGGCTTCATTTGCTGCTTTTTTGAGTAAGCCAATTAAACAGTCTCATTTGTATAAGGCTTTAGTTTCTGTCTTGAGTTTGCCACCAAAATGTGTTAAGTCGAAAACTTCAACCACATTACCATTAAGTAAAAAGATAGAGGGGAGCTTACCATTGCGCATTCTTGTGGTAGAGGATGTTACTGTGAATCAAAAAGTCGCTCTACTATCACTACAGAGACTGGGTTATCGAGCTGATATTGCTAATAATGGATTGGAAGCTTTAGAAGCATTGCGTCGTCAACACTATGAGCTAGTTTTTATGGATGTGCAAATGCCAGAAATGGATGGTTTAGAGGCAACACGACGAATATACAAAATGTTCCCTGAAGCAAAACGGCCTTGGCTCGTAGCTATGACTGCCCATGCGATGCGTGGCGATCGCGAGGAATGTTTGGCAGCAGGAATGAATGACTATATTAGTAAACCAGTGCGCTCTGAGGCATTAATTCAAGCATTGGAGAAATATATAAGCCACAAAAATTCACAACAAATAAATGATTCTACAGTTGAAGTTGCGTCAGTATTGGACTGTGTTGAAACCGAAAAAACGGTTTTAGATGCTAATGAAGTTTTTCCAGGATTAGAAAGTGCTGAAACCGAAAAAACGGTTTTAGATAATAATGATATTTTTCCAGGATTAAAAAGTGCTGAAACCGAAAAAACGGTTTTAGATAATAAATCAGATTCTATCAATGGAGAAGATTGTTCTGAAAATACTTTTCATCAAGAAACTAAAACTAAAGAATTATTCAATTTTTCTCTATTCAAAAATTATCAATCCGAGCCAAATGAACAGTATAATTTATCTTTAATTAACTATCATAGTGAACAAATACCAAAA
Source organism: Microcoleaceae cyanobacterium MO_207.B10 (assembly GCA_030064835.1). Classification (GTDB taxonomy): domain Bacteria; phylum Cyanobacteriota; class Cyanobacteriia; order Cyanobacteriales; family Microcoleaceae; genus JASJEE01. The sequence continues at coordinate 8,773 of JASJEE010000076.1, forward strand.
CAAATAAAACCAGCAATTGATGAAATAGTATTTGAAACTTTAAAACAACAAGTAGCCGGAGGAAATCAAAGTATTTTACAAGAAATAATAGACAGTTATTTAGACGAAGCTCCCAAAAAACAAAAAGAAATTTTTACAGCAATCAAAACCAAAGAAGGAATAGCACTAAGAAATGCTGCTCATGCTTTAAAATCGCTTAGTCTAACCATAGGAGGAAATAGTTTAGCTCAAGTTTGTGGGCAATTAGAAGCAATCGGTCGTCTTGGTAAAACAGAAAATGCAGAGCAGCTAATCGAAGAACTTAAGCAAGAATATGATAGAGTTATCGATGCCTTAAAGTCAAAAAAATGAAGCGCTCAATTTTATGATGAAACCAGATATTTGGACTGTACAACCTCAAATATTGATTGTTGATGACGAGAAGACAATTAGACTAATATTGCGCCGTGTGATGGAAAAAGATGGGTATCAAGTTATGGAAGCAAATAATGGAAAAGAATGCTTAGAAATTTGTGAAAAACAACTTCCTAACTTGATATTACTTGATGCGATGATGCCAGGATTAGATGGCTTTACTTGCTGTTCTGAACTACAAAAAAAATTTGAGGAAGAAACTCCACCAGTATTAATGATTACGGTACTTGATGATCAAGGATCTGTTGATTTAGCATTCCAAGTAGGGGCAAAAGATTATGTAACAAAACCTATTCACTGGGCAGTTTTACGTCAACGAGTTCGTCGTTTGTTGCAAACTCAATGGGCAATGAATGAACTGAGACGACAAGTAGAAAAAGAGCGGATGTTAACTGAAAAATTAGAAAAAGCAAATGAGGAATTAGAGCGTCTAGCTTCAATAGATAGTTTAACTATGCTTGCTAACCGTCGCTACTTTGATAAATTTATCAAGAATGAATGGAAACGAGGGATAAGAACAAGTTTTCCTTTATCAGTTGTTATGTGTGATGTCGATTTTTTTAAAGCTTATAATGATACTTATGGTCATCCAGCGGGAGATTTATGTTTAAAGAAAGTTGCTGAAGTTATTTGTAACAATGTTAATCGTTCTACTGATTTAGTAGCTCGTTATGGTGGTGAAGAATTTATCGTAGTTTTGCCGGAAACAGATGTAAAAGGAGCAATTTATGTAGCAGAAAAAATTCGTAAAGGTATAAAGGATAGTGCAATTGAGCATCAGAATTCCCAGGTTAGTAATTATGTCACTATTAGTTGTGGAGTCGCTACTTATTATCCTCAGTTAGAATCCGATTTAAATGATTTAATTAACGATGCTGATTTAGCACTTTATGAAGCTAAATCTCAAGGTCGTAACCGTGTTTTTTTCCGGTATAACAAATAATTTTTTTTATGATCATAAAAAAATATCTGTTCTCTGAATAATACAAAAAAAATCTATTATTTTTAACATAAATCAAATCAATAAATGTAGAATTTATTCCCTAACAAATTTGTCACAAAACTGACTAATCATATAACTTTAACAAATGGCAGTTTTATTCAAAAACAAAAAATTTCACTGGGTATAGTTTTACCAACTGCTTTTGTCACTCAAATATTAGTTACAGTTGGAGTTGTGGATTGGGCATCATTACACAATGGAGAAAAAGCGGTTACACAACTAGGAACTCAGGTTAACACGGAAATTAGTCATCGTGTTAGTGAACAACTAAAAATAGCTTAAAAACTTTAGGTGTCCAAATAGCAATTGATGACTTTGCTACAGGTTACTGTTCTTTAAGTTATCTACAAAAGTTTCCTGTTGATAGTCTGAAAATTAATCAGTATTTTCTTCAGAAAATTCATCTGAATAATAGATTATTTCAATAGCTCATCAACTAAATATACGAGTAATATGTGAAGGAGTTGAAACATGAGGATGAATTAGATTTTTTAGTTAAAAATAACTCTGATAAAATGCAAGGTTATGTATTGAATCGTCCATTACATTTAGTAGAATTTGCATCCTTAGTAGAAACTTTAGCTAATTGTCCTCAGATGATTAGTGATTGGCTGAATAGGTAGAATAAGTTGAGATGATTCAGTAATTTTTACTGCTAAGAAAGTAATACTATTTCTCTGTAATAATCCCCTTAATAATTTTTGATTAGACCTTATTACACTGACTATTTTTATATTTATATTAAGCACAACTTAACTTCATAGATAAATGGTAATAGTATAAGTATTAGTGCAAAATGAATTTCTAGGTTTAATGTACAAAATTACTCTGTTATGGCAAGAGGAAAATCAGTGGCTTTACCAAACCATAACTTCAAACGAAGTAACCAAAAATTCTCGCATAATTCGTATAGGTAGAGAACCAAGTTTATGCGATATAGTTATTAAAGACACAACAAAAACAGTCTCTCCCCTACACGCAGGAATCTGCTTCGACTTAACTACAAATACTTTTTATTTAAACAACCTAACCCAAAACTTTTCTCAGCCTAATCCTATCCTTGTTGACGGCAAAAAAATTATAGTTCAAAAAGCTCCCTTAAGAATAGGAAGTCAGATTTTTTTAGGCAAAAAATTACTCAAAGTGAAAACTATAAAAGTGAAAAAACAACTACCTCCTGTAACTATAAATCCCTCAATTTACGGCATCAAATGTCAATGTGGTAATATATTACCCTACTCTTATTTAGAACTTTTTTGTCCCTTTTGCGGCAGGACAATACAATCTGGTCAAATACAGATACTAAAATCATCATCAAAGCTTCAATAGATGGGGAGTGGAGAGATGGGGAAGTGGGGGGAGAAAAGCCTCTAATTAGGGTCTGCTGACAAAAATTGGTTGGTAGGGGTAGGACACGGTGACGCACCAGACGCGGAGATGGGGAGATGGGGAGATTGGGCGACGGTTTCAGCCATTTTATGTGAAGAAATTTTCTGCTAAAATTCCAGAAAAATTTCGTATTTTGAGGCCAATAAGAGTCAATAACTAGGAGATAAATTGAAGATAAAAAGCTCTTTTGCCTTAGTTATCCTAACTTTTAGCTTTATGTATCAGTTAGCTTTAATTAAACTAATTAAATAGGTTAACTTTCCTGAAATCTAGATTTAATGGTAAATATATAACTTCTCTCTTTTGTTAAATTTTATGTTAAGAAAGATGTTTATAAAGCATAGCACTAAAACTGCAACACCAGCCAAAGCAAAACCAAAAAAAAAGCCTCCTCCTGCACCACCCCCGACTATTCCTTACCCCACATTTCCCCCACCAAAATTATTTGCCTGCCAAAAACTTTCTGTTGATAACATTTACGCTACAGGTATCCCCGTCGAAGAAATTGACTATGCTGCCATTGGTGGCGGTATCGGTAGTTTCGTATGGGTAGACACTCTCAGGATTTCTGGAGTCAAACCAGAACAAATTGCAGTTTTGAGCGTTGACAAAAAACCCTACGATCGCTATCAACGTCTGTGTAACAACTCCCAAATTCAACCTTTAGATCGGATTCGTTCTGGGTCTGACTCTTGCCCAGATAACATTTGGGGATGGCCTGGTTATGCTCTACGAGAATCGGTACGAGAACTATTTTCTGGTAATATATTGAATGCTTGTAAACCACTATGGCAGGTATTTAGCGAACCACTGTTAGCAACTACCTACACTCCCCGTCTTCGGGATGTTTTTTTATCAATGGATAGGGAAGCTAACCGCATCGGTTGGCAGCAAATGTTACGTTATGGTCGAGTGTTGAGCATACGGCAAACAGATGACGATCGCTACTGCATTGCTTATTCTGTACCCAAACCCAGACAATTAGAAAATCGGTTTGTAGTTGCTCGGTATGTACATCTGGCGACAGGGTATCCAGCAATTAGATTTTTGCCGGATATAAAAAGTTATCGTTCCCAAACCGGGGATTTTAAATCAGTAGTTAATTGTTATGAAAATCACGAGCATATATATGAATATTTAGCCCGTAAGGGAGGAGTTGTAATGGTTCGTGGTCGGGGAATAGCAGCATCGCGAATTATTGAAAAATTAGGAGCAATTCGCCCTGTTAGTTATCCGATGACGATTATTCATTTGATGCGATCGCCTAAATTCCAAGGTAAAAAATTTGGATTTACTCAACGCCAAGTAGATAATCATTGGGAAATGCAAGTTTATAATTGGCCAAAATCTTGTCTAGGTGGAGATTTGCGGGCCAAACTAGAAGCTGCAGCTCCGATGGAACGCTCTAAATTGTTACAAAATTGGGGTGGTACGACTACATCTTATCGTCGGGAATGGCAACAAGTAATAAAAAAAGGGTTGCAAGCTGGATGGTATCTGATTAAATTTGGCCAAGTTAAGAGAATTAAATCTAATCAAAATGGTCAGTTATTGATTGATGTTCGGAGTAAAAATGTTCAGGAGATGGAAAAAATTGAAGCTGATTTTATGATTGACTGTACAGGAGCTGAGAGTCAGGTTACAGATAATCCTTTGTTAAATGATTTTATTAATCATTATAAATTGCCATTGAATTGCTTGGGTAAGTTAACGGTAAATAATGATTTTGAAATTCGAGAAATGCGAAATTATCCCGATTCAAATAATAGAATGGGAGGTAGAATATATGCCGCAGGAATTATTACTTTAGGGGGTCCTTATGCGCCTGTTGACTCCTTTTTGGGTTTGCAATATTCTGCTCATCGGTCTGCTACTGCTTTAGTGGAAGCAAGAGCTACTGGTATTTCTCGTTTAGAAGGTTTTAGTTCACTGTGGCAGTGGTTTAAATGGGCAATAAATTTGCCTCCAGAAGTTTCTCTTAATTTTCTTCTTTTCAAAGAGGGGTAATTGTTAATTAATAATTATTAATTATTAATTATTAATTATTAATTGTTGAACTACCACCTAACACCTATTAGTAGTGATTATTTTGACTGTTCTTTGGTTTGTTGTACCTGAGCATCAGATATAGGAATTACACGCCAATGATGTGCTTCTAGGATAGGAACAATATCTGTAATTTTTGTTTGCCGTAAAGCGATCGCTTGTTTAATTTTACAGATTCCTTCCAACTGAATTTTATCCATAGAAGATGCTCGACTAACTGTTTCATTATTCCGACAATACAGATATCCAGTAGCTTGATTATTTATACCTCGAAGTTGAAGGTGATATACTTTTATATCTTTTTTACAAAGAAAATGATTGGGAGTGACGATTATTTCCATATTTGGTATGGTCGTATATTTGATTAACTTTCGTTATTAATTGAAGAAATTCAATTCAACTGTGTGTAGCATTTCCCAGATTAGTGAGGTACACCGCTGCAGATCCCCCCTAACCCCCCTTGAGAAGGGGGGAACTGGAAGTCCCCCTTTTTAAGGGGGATTTAGGGGGATCATTGGTGTACCTCACGATTGCTACAGCGGTTTTCATTAGTGGGGAGGTTCCATGGAACGTCCCTACAAGGTTTTGGTTATGGCGATGTATCTTGTTATTAAGAAGTATAAACAAGTAAATTATCGCTGCTAAGAATGTTTAAGTTTTTTGTAGAAAACTTGATATAATCACAAAAATTTTTGTCAGACTACTTAGGATGATTTTGGGTAATTAGTTGACTAAAGTGGGTTGAGTATTACCCCTATTTTTTGTCTAAAAACAGGTACACAAAACTAATGATAAGTTTTGTCTAGACTGAATCTCTAATACTTTATGCCTCACATCAAATTAGGTTAGGTAAAATTTTTTTTTAGTTGCTTAGTTGCTGCGGAATACTGGGATAATTTTGGGATAATTTAGAGTTAATTCAACTTAATGAAACTTAAAAATAATAATAAAAATAATTTTTTTACTATGATAATTAAATTATGCCTTTGTGAAAATAGCTAAATCAAGGAAAGGGCTATGAATAATTATCAGAAGTATGTTACTAGTAGTCAAGAATTATGGCAAAATATTCTCAAGTCTACTGAAACTGTTATTTGGTCAGTGGAGCGATTAACAGGGAATATTATTTATATAAGTGATAGTGCTGAAATTGTTTACAAAAGAAAAGTATCTGATTTTTTAAAAAATCCTCATCTTTGGTTAGAAGTAATTCACTCTGAAGATAGGCAAAAAGTACAAAGTTCTATAAATATTATTGATTCTACTAATTCACTAAATTTAGAGTACAGGATTTTTCGTGAGTCTGAAAATTCTCTATTGGAAATTAGATGGTTAAATTTTATAGCTAAACTTATCCATGATGCCGATGGAAAGCCAATAAGAATAGATATTGTTTCGACAGATATCACAGAAAAAAAATCATCGACTCAAGCAGAAATTATACAGATTTCCCAGAGACAATATGATTCTCTTTGGGGAGAGTTTAAAAAAAATCAGATTATATTTAATACTTTGCCTATAGGATGTTTTATTACTGATAGAAATGGCAATATAATTAACTTTAATCAAAACTCAGAATTGTTTGTTAGTTCTTATCTGAAAAATCATCACACTATAAATATTGGGAATTTACAGTTAAATATCATCAGAAATGATGGTACGGATTTACCAGTAGATGAATATCCTTGGGTTGTTGCTTTCAAAGAAAATAAGATAGTAAAAATTTCAGAAATTGGTGTAGTTCAAGATAATCAAAAAGTATGTTGGCTGAGAGTAATATCTACTCCTATTTTTAACGATTACTTTGGAGTTTTTACAACCTATATGGATATAACAGAATGGAAAAAAGCTCAAGACAATCTACAAATTTCCGAGGCAAAATATCGGGCTTTAGTCAAAGATAGTGGGGAAGCAATGTTGGTAGCTGACTTACAGGGTAATATCATAGAAGCTAATAATAAAGCCATCGAAATATTGGGCTATCAGCAAGAAGAACTGGTACAAATGCACACAAGTGAAATTCATCCACCAGAAGCACATCAAAGAGTAATAGAAGCAATAATTAAAACAGCAAAAGAGGGTAAAACAGTGCTGCCAAATATTCTGGCATTGAGAAAAAATGGTGAGTGGCTGTGGGTAGATATTATTTATAAAATTATTCAGTTGGATAATAGGGAAAAATTTTATCAGGTAATTTTGCAAGACATTACCTATTATATTTTAACAGAAGCAACATTACGAGAGAGTGAAGAAAGATTTCGTGCTATTTTTGAACAATCTGTTCTAGGAATGGTATTTGCTAGTTTATCAGGAAAAATTTTCCGCGTTAATCAGGCATTTATAAATATTTTAGGTTACAGTAATTCTGATATATTAATGTGTGATTTGGTAAATTTCATCAAAGCTGAAGACCAGGAAATTAGTCAAATTAATTTACGCTCTCTTGTTGCTGGAGAAATATCAACTTGCTCACTAGAAACTCGTTTTGTTCACAAAAATGATAGTATTATTTGGATATATTTGACTATATCAGTAATCAAAAATAATCAACAACCAAAATATTTAATAGCCTTACTTGAAGATATTACTGAAAGGAAACAAGTAGAATTAGCTTTGAGAAAAAGTGAAGAACGTTGGCAGTTAGCATTGCGTGGTAATAATGACGGTATATGGGATTGGAATATTCAGTCTAATGAATACTTTTATTTACCCCCGTGTCAAAAAATTTTAGGTGGTACTGACCCGGAATTTTCTCATCATATAAATGACTGGAAAAATCGCATACATTCTGATGATATTGAGAAGGTAAATCAGTTACTTCAAAAGCACCTTGATCGGCAGCTCTCTCACTTTATTGCTGAGTATCGTATCCGGTGTCAAGATGGTAGTTATAAATGGATTTTGGATAGAGGTCAAGCAATTTGGGATGAAGAATTAAAGCCATTACGAATGGTAGGTTCTCATACTGATATTACAGAGAGAAAAAAGTCAGAAGAAATTTTATGGATACAGACTCAACAAGAACAATTAATTAGGAGAATAACAGAGCGAATTCGTCAGTCTTTACAATTATCAGAAATCCTGAAAAATACTGTTGATGAAGTGGGAAGTATTTTAGGTGTAGAGCGAGTAATTATTCAACGGAAAGCACCAGATAAATCTGCAATTGTTGTAGCAGAATCTCTCGCAGTTGGTCTACCTTCGATGCTCGATTGGGAAATTAATGATTATATCATCGTAACTCCTTTGGATATAGAAGCAAAAAAATTAGATGAAGTTATCGCCATACCAGATATTCATCAAGCTAAATTTAGAGCTGATTATACTAAGTTATTAGATTTTTTTCAGGTTAAAGCTTGTGTGATTATACCGATTTTTGTTGCACAATCTACCACTGATAATCATCAAGAAAAAAGTTTATTTAAAGTCGAATCATCTAGTGATAATGACCCGGTTTGGGGAATGTTAGTTGCTCATAGTTGTAGTTCTCAACGAAAATGGGAACAACGGGAAATAAATTTACTAGAACAGTTAGGAATACAGTTAGCGATCGCTATTCAACAGGCACAACTGTATGAGAAACTTCAACAAAATAATCAAAATTTATATAAACTAGCGACATTAGATGGACTAACCCAAATCCCTAATCGACGTTATTTTGATCAGTATTTAGAGCAAGAATGGTTAAGAATGTCAAGGGAACAAAAACCATTATCTTTGATTTTGTGTGATATAGACTTTTTTAAAAAATATAATGATACTTACGGACATCAAAAGGGAGATGAATGTCTTCAGAAAGTAGCAAAAACTATGTCAGAAACTATTAAACGTCCTGCAGATTTAGTAGCTCGTTATGGAGGAGAAGAATTAGCTGTTATTTTACCTAATACGGACTTAAGTGGAGCCATTCATCTTGCTGAAGTAATTCGTCACGCAGTAAATAACTTACAAATCGAACATCAAAGTTCAAAAGTTTGTAATTATATTACTATGAGTTTAGGAGTTAGTACAATAGTACCATTTCCTGAAGCTTCTCCAAAAAGTTTGATTGCTACAGCAGATGTGGCACTTTATGAAGCAAAAGAAACTGGTAGAAATCAGGTAGTAAGTTATGTCGGCGATCTAATTGTTGATTAATTAAAAATAGCCATCAATAATTTAACTTTAAGCATTCAGCACATTGCGTATCAGCTATCAGCTTCCGAAACAAGTCTACATTTCCCACAACACAATTATTGTCTGGGGTTGAAAACTTAAAATAGTTGTTTTTTTCTTTCAATTTATGGCTTAAAAATGCAGGGCTATTTTATTCTCAACTTTGCCATTTTATATATTTACGAGAATACCTGATTGCCAGCTTTAGACAACGCATCTTTAGCTATCTGTAAAGCCAGTAAATTCATTGCCAAAATCTAGAATGAAATGACCCTGT
>JASJEE010000410.1 GCA_030064835.1 Microcoleaceae cyanobacterium MO_207.B10
TTGCACAATGGGTACTATACCTCCAATAAATCTATGACATTGATTCTATTATATGACAAATAATGTCTATTTATGTACAATCTTGTCCAATTATTTGACTTCAGTAGTTAGCCCCTTGAAAAAGGATAAAAAAATCGGTGGTAGTGCATAGTAATGGTATAGGAAGCGTGGGGAGTATGAGAAAAAATATATATTTTTACCATTACTATGCCAGACTACTAAAAAATCAACTCCTACCCTCGCAGGAGTTAGCTTAATGACTTTCAGATTCCTACTTCTGTAGGAAATACTGTTAACTTATAACTGAAATGAAGCTTCAAATAGCTTAATTGCTAAAACAGAAAAATCATTCGGACAATTCCCACAGTAATAGTTTCATTATCTTCATCATGTTCGGGATTAATAACAACTAAAACTCCTGGATTTATGGCAATATTATCATTAATTTGATAGCGATAAAAACCCTCCAAATGCCAAGCAGTATCATCATCATCTGGAGCATTATCATTATCAGTTACTTTAGGTGGATTTCCTATTACTAAACCGAGCAAACTACCCTGCTTACCTAAGTCAGTAAAACCGAAAGTAACCGCCCAATTAAAAATAGTTGCTTCGTCTCCTTCCTCAATCATACCGACTGATTTTTCCGCATGAGCAAAACTTAATCCAGTCCAACCAGAAATTGTTAATTTATCAAAAGCACGCCAACTTGTTTGAAAACCTAAATGATCCGCAGAAGTAGGAACTAAATTACCAAAAGGTGCATTTGCTCTTCTACTCCCAGTTGCTGCCGAAACAAATAACTTATTTTTAGGATAATAAGAACGTACATAAGTAATGCCAAAACGCAGGCGATCGCTCGGTCGAATATCTACTTGTGCTAGAGCAGCGTTACTACCATTAAAAAGTCCGTTACTTTCTCTAGCAATTGCCGGATTTCTTGCTAAATATCCCACAGATAAAGTGACTGATTTATTAACATTATAAACAGCAGTTAATCCAGCACCTCGCGCTCCCTGTGCATAGATAGGATTGAAGCGTCCAAACTCAGAAATTGCCCCAGATATTCGATTAGCAAAAAGTCGATTAAAGTTATCAGAAACATTCATATTATACCGACCGCCAATTGCATCAATATGTACTCTAAATTTTTGCCCTACAGGAAAACGATAGAATAATTTACCAACATCAACTACATTATCAGTATTTCTTTGAAAAGCTAAACGAGTCATATTTGTTCCAGTTATCGGCACTCCATAAGCAACAGTATCCAGAGCATCCAAACGAGTTTTAAACAAATCTCGCCCTGTAAAGCTAGTATTAAAATTTAAACTTACTCGATTATTTAAAACAGTATTATCTTCTAAACTACCACCGCCAGCTTTTTCATCTCCCAAAGCATTACTAATAGCAAATACAATCTCTCCTCCCAATTTTGTTGTAGTTGAAAATTGATTTGCTTCTAATTCTGCCGTCCGAGCTTCTAAAGCGTCTACTCTTCCTTTTATTTCTGCAAGTTCGACTGCAAAATCTTCTTGTAAACGTTGTAAAACTGCTAAATCATCTTTAGTTATTAAGTCAGCTGTAGAAGCTGCAATTAATTCAGTAATTCTGTCTAAACAAGCATTTAAACCTGCTGCAAATTCATAGCGAGTCATAGCCCGATCGCCACGATAACTACCATCGGGATAACCTGCTATACAACCATAACGTTCTACTAAAGATTGTAATGCTTGAAATGCCCAATCTGTGGGTTGAACGTCGGATAATTGAGAGACAGAAGTAACCTGACCCATGGGGTCTGTATTTTGTTCGAGTTGATGCGGTTTAACAATAATTGCCTCTTCAGAAACAGTGGTTAGATTTGGTTTTGAATTATCTTTTTCTACTGCTTTAGCCTCAAAATTTATTTCTGTATACTTAATTTCATTTGCTCCAGCAGCAGCAGATAATATTAGGGTTTTACATAAAACAAATAATAAAGAATTAAACAATATTTTTGACATTTTTTTTCCTCAAGTAAGTTTTCGGTAATACCGTTTTAATAAATGTTTGCTTATGTTTATAGGTGGTAGGTTGTAGGCGTTAGGTTTGAGAGCTTAAATAAATAGCTGAATCTTACTTTTTGATTTTTTTGCTCCTAAGAATTTCCTGTGGAATGCTAGGCAAACAGCCATCAACTATTAGTTGAATAAATAATTCAGGACTCAGAAGTTAAAATTATTGAAATTGAATAAAAAGACAGATAATTTTCCAACAAAAAAAGCACTCTTGCTCGTTTGTTTTTTCCAAAATAGTTAATTATGAACCCAGAATTATATCTCCAAAACTCTCCTTCAACTATCCAAAATAAAATTCATTATCTGGTAAATTACCGCCGAAAAGTTTCGGGTTTTGTTCTAATAAACGAGAATACCAAAACTCTAAATCCTCTTTTGCATCCTTAGCACTCACCATTTCTAGTGGGGTATATTCAAGAGATTTTTTAATTACAGGAGCTTTTAAACCTAAATATTTAGCTCCCAAAGCAGCAGCAGCATTAGGATTTTCTTGCGCCCAATTTACAGCCTCAACTAATCCATTTTGTACGGCAAAAATTACATCAGGATACTCATCAATTATAGAACTTAAAGCTAAAGTTCCTGCTTGAGGAAAACGAGACGCTCTACCAGTAACTTTTCCCCATTCTTGTTGTAAATTAATCCTCAATTTTATCTCTAATCCTTGCTGTTGCCCCCGAAGTTCGGCACCAGTTCCAGCCGGTTCAGCTAAGAGTGCTGCATCACCACGACCTGCTAATAATAATTGTACTGCTTGAGCGAAGTCTGTAGTGTATTGAATTTTTAAATCTTGCTCCGGGTTTAATCCGTTTTCTTTAGCTAAATAAAAGAATAATTGAGAGGGTAAACCACCTCGGAAAGCAATTAATAATGTTTTGTTTCTCAAATCATCAAAACTGCGGATATTTTGGGCAGACCAAATATTTAAAACTCCCCAAACCAGTACATTAAGTAGTTTTATCGGCACTTCTCTTTGATAAAGATTTGCTGCAAGAGATGTGGGAGTTGCTGATACTTGAAGTTTTCCAGAAACAGCATCAGCTCGAAGTTGGTCGTGAGTTTTCCAGATGCGGAAATCTACTGTTTCTACTAAGTTTTGAATTTGACTTTGTTCTGCTAAATAGGCTAGCAGAATTGTAATCATAATTGGAGAGCCACCAATGGCTAATTTTTCTAGTTTTTTTTGAGACTGAGCAATAATTTTTGCTGATTTACCTGGTGGTAAATTAGGAGTAAATGTTAAGCCCGTGGTTGCTAAAATTAATTGTAAAAATTGACGACGTTTTTGATTAAGCATTCAGTTTGTCAAGGAAGATAAAAGAGGAAGTGGGAATAAACTTCAAGAATGAAAAATTTAGTTTTTCTGAAAAAACCAGGATTAATTCAAAAAATTATTAATTATTAGGCAATAATTCTAGACTATAGATAGCCCAGTTGATAACCGGAAACACTCAGCAACTTCTGGTATTTTCAAAAGTTGAGAAACTGCTTTATAAATGTAAGCTTCACTTCTTTTTATTGTCGGTATATCAGGTTGCCACTGATAAATAATACTACTAGGAGAAGGCGACAAAACAATTAATTTATCCGCCACTAACACCGCTTCTGCTAAGTCGTGGGAAACTAAAATAGCTGCCATATTTCGGTCGCTCAATAACTTTAGCAATAATCCCTGCAAGTCCCGTCTTCTACCAATATCTAAAGCACTAAAAGGCTCATCCAATAAAAGTAAATCTGGTTCCACTGCTAATGCTCTTCCCAAAGCAACTCGCTGTTGCATTCCCCCACTCAGTTGATGCGGGTATTGATTTGCTGCTTGCTCGATACCTAATTGTTGGGCTAGAGCGATCGCTATTTCTTGCCGTTGTTTTTTTGATATTCCTTTTGTTTTTAAACCAAAACTAATATTTTCTATAGTAGTTCGCCAGGGAAGTAGTCTTGGTTCTTGGAAAACATAACTTGTCTGTCCAAACAGATTTTTTACCTTACCTGAAGTTGGTTTAATTAAGTCTGCTATTATTTGTAAAATTGTAGTTTTGCCGCAGCCAGAAGGTCCTGTTAAACACAATATTTGTCCTGGTTCAAGCTGAATATTAAAATTATTAAGTACAGTATGATTGCTGTATTTATGCTGGATCTTTTCTAAAATGAGCATAGTTGCTACAGGAAAAATTTATTTTTTATTTGGGCAAGTTTCAGCGATATATATAGTAAGTAGCAGGATAAGTATTGTCAAAAGACACCTTGTCAAACTTAGATTTATTCCCAAAAATTAAGTTGTATTTATGCTGAATAATTATATTATATTCGGGTGAATAATTATAAAGAATATCATGTCCGGTTAAAGACTTAAACTTTGGATAAAATCAGGCAAAAGGCAGAATTTTTTCTACCATTTTGACGTTATTTTATACAGGCTCCAATACTACCAGAGATAAGATAATACCAATTACCAAAAACAACGCTATACTTGAGAATCTCTCAAATTATTAATTAATCACTAAAATTTATGGGTTTTTAGTGTTTATAGCCTGATTTTGATCTTATTTTTTGTCTTTTTATCACTACACCCTACACCCCACAACCCACACCCTAGCACTTCATAAGATGTAGCAAAATTTTTGATATTTGGTAAAACTCCGGAGGATTCAGAACTTCTTACAGAATACTCCGGAAACAGAATTCAAGAGCGAAGAGGAGAAAATTTTTTTATAACTGATTACCCGAACATAATATTAGAGAGCAATAGAAACAAAGAAATAATTTTCACCACTCCACTTAAAACCTAACACTTAATTGCTGACATTTAATATTATCTTGGATTCCTATGCCAAGGTTGTAAAAATCTACGGATGGGGCGAATAACCAAATATTCAAATATCAAAATTAAAACTACTGCCACAATAACCCAAGCCAGAACCTCAGCCGTATCAAGATTAATTCTAGCTAGATTCATTTCCGCTCCAATACCTGTTTCTGATGATAATAATTCAGACATTATTGCTACTCGCCAAGCCAATCCTAATCCAGAAGCTATTGACGGAAATAAACTTGATAGTAAATGTGGATAATATAAATCTGCTAACAAAATTTTGATTGGTATTTTAAAAGTATAAGCCATTTCTAAAAGTTGTGGATTAATATTTCTCACACCTTCCACCGCACCAATAAATATGATTGGTAAAATCGCCACAGCAACCGTAAATATCGAAGTATAATTACCAGTGCCAAACCAAAGCAAAGCAATAACAATCCAAGCAATAGGCGGTACTCCTTGTAAAGCAGTAATCAAAGGTCTAATAGCGCGACTAATAAATGGTTTTATTCCCGCTATTGTTCCCAGAATACTGCCAGCAAATATAGCTATTGTAAAGCCACTAATCGTATTCAAAGTAGTAGTTAAAACTGCTTGATTTAATCTATCAGTAGTTGCTAAATTTTGCAAAGCTGCTAGAGTTTCTAGAGGAGAAGGTAAAATAATTTCACTATACTGCATTGCCAGTAATTGCCAGAAAATTATAAATCCGAGAAACCCAATTAACTCAGGCAAAATAACTAGCATTAATTCCACTATGCTTTTGTTAAAATTGTCAGATTTCAT
>JASJEE010000411.1 GCA_030064835.1 Microcoleaceae cyanobacterium MO_207.B10
AGGGAGTAGGGAGTAGGGAGTAGGGAGTAGGGGGAAATAATTGATGATTTATAGGCGATAATTGATTTTATTTTTGATGATCACCAGATGTCTATTAGATTTTTTTCTTGCATTTTAGATTGACATCTCGAATGTCAATGTTGTATAAGATTTTTTTTATAAACAAATAATTGGCTGGCTAAATTTAAAAGTTGGGCAATAAACTAATACAATACAGATACCGTCTAAAAATGACGGTATCTATGTGCGAAGCAGATGAACTTAATTAAGCTTCAATCTTAGCTGCATCATATTCATCAAGTAAATAAACACTCTGATCGAAGCCAGTTTTCTTGATAGTATCCAGTACAGTTTCTTGAACGCCAATCATATAAATGTCAACACCTGTTCCCATCTTTTGCTTCGCGAAAATCAATACCCGTAGACCCGCACTTGCCATATATTCTAAGTCATTCATCATCAAAACAAGTTTTTTTGGGCTTTGGCCTGCAGCTTCCTCTACTTTTGTTTTAAAAGTAGGAGCAGTAGCTGCATCTAACTCTCCAGATAAAGTAATTTTAGCGATGCTGTTGTTTGTTTCGAGATTTGCTTCAAAAGCCATAATTATCCTTAAGTTTTGGTTGGTTGATTATAGGTTTTTGTGGTATTTTAGAGGAAATACCATCGAAAATTAAACTTTGATTTTAGGCTGTTCAATTATACTATCACAGCCTTATGACTTGGTAAGCTACGACTGATGACAATAAATATCGGCGTTGGTAAATGATTGTTTTCCTACTATCAATGTTACTCCGATAGGAATTTCATACCTTATTTCACCAATGCCTAAATATCTAGTCTTAATTTACTTACCCACTAAAATAACGACTGAGCGATCGCCCACTAATAATCCTTGTTGATTTTCCAAAACAGGTTCAGTTCCGGGTTCCCAAGAATCTTCTGGTGGGTTACAGCCAGTATTAGCAAAAATATGCCACTGCATTCCCTCTGGCAAACCAGGAGCCTCAAACCAGTGGGTTTCCCAGTGCATATTCATCGCTACATAAATAAAATTATCTGGTTGGGTTCCTTCTTTCGCGTGTTTGCCACAAAGCATAAAAGCTATAGTCCGACAGTTATCAGACCAGTCTGCATTCCACGCTTGGGTACCATGCCAAGTAATATCAGAATAACCACTACCAATATAATCCCGATTTTGGAAATGTTGACGGTTTCTCAGTACTGGGTGAGCTTTGCGGAAAGCAATACAGTTTTTAGTGAACTCGAACAAACTAGCATTAGTTTCTAAGAATTCCCAATTGAGCCAATTTAATTCCGAATCATGGCAATAAGTATTATTATTACCATTTTTAGTGCGTCCAATTTCATCACCCATCAATAACATTGGTACACCTTGACTCAGCATCAACAGGGCGATGACATTTCTCATCTGACGACTGCGCAGAGCATTTATTCCTGGGTCATCAGTCCAGCCTTCAGCTCCACAATTCCAACTTTCGTTATCATTTGCACCGTCATTATTATTTTCACCATTTGCTTCATTGTGCTTGCCGTTGTAAGACACCATATCAGCCAAGGTAAAACCATCGTGAGCAGTGACAAAATTAATAGATGTCGCTGGTGCGCGACCTGCCCAAGCATACAGGTCTGGAGAACCTTGCAATCTCTGCGCCATTTCCCCAACCGTGCAATCACCTTTAATAAATTTGCGAATACCGTCGCGATACTTTCCGTTCCATTCTGCCCAACGTCCGAAAGCTGGAAAAGAACCCACTTGATATAAACCGCCTGCATCCCAAGCTTCTGCAATCAACTTACAGTTAGCAAGAATGGGATCAAAAGCTAGAGTTTCCAAAAGCGGAGGGTTAGGGAGGGGAGCGCCCCAAGGGTCACGTCCGAGAATGGCTGCCAGGTCAAACCGGAAACCATCTATATGATATTCACTCGCCCAATACCGCAAACAATCTAATACCACACCGCGAACGATGGGATTATTACAATTAAGAGTATTACCGCAGCCACTAAAGTTATAGTAATAACCTTCAGGCGTTAGCATATAATAGGTCTTGTTGTCAATACCTCTGAAAGAAATCGTCGGACCGTTTTCGTTTCCTTCGGCAGTGTGATTGAATACTACATCGAGAATGACTTCTATGCCGTTTTTATGTAGCTCTTTGACTAAGTTTTTCAACTCATCTACCTGCATTCCCAACTTACCTGTGGCAGCAAACCCTGCTTTGGGAGCAAAAAAACCGACTGTACTATAACCCCAATAATTATAAAGAGTTTCTCCTGTAATCGGGCTGGGGCGGGAGTTTTCAAATTCATCAAATTCATAAACTGGCATCAATTCCACTGCATTAACACCCAATTCTTTGAGATAAGGAATTTTTTCAAGAATGCCAGCAAAAGTCCCTGGATGCTTTACCCCAGAGGAATGATGACGAGTAAAACTGCGAACGTGCATTTCATAGATTATCTGATCCTCTGGAGGAATTTCTAGGGGACGATCATTTTCCCAGTCAAAATCATCAAATGCTATTCTGGAGCGATGTTGATAAATGTTGTTCCAATCTGGAGTTTCTCCCCATACATCTCGACCCCCAATAATTTTAGCATAGGGGTCCATGACGACCTTGCTTTTGTCAAACCACTGACCTTCACTAAAACTATTGGGGCCATCTATGCGATAACCGTATTCAATATTCTCATAATCAATATCGAATACGACCATACAATAAACATTCCCAATCTTAAATTCTTCAGGAAAGGGAATTTCTGCCATTGGTTCGGGAGCGTGCTTTTTAAACAATACCAACGTACAGGATGTGGCGTGAGAGGAGAAGATTGAAAAGTTCACTCCTCCTGGTACAATAGTTGCACCAAAAGGAAAAGGTTTCCCACAACGAAGTTTAAAATCACCATGTTGGTGGGTAGGATGGATATCAATGCGTTCCATTACCATGACTATTTCCTCTGAGCTTGTTTGCTGCGTTCGGAATGCAAAGATTGGTAGAAGTGAGGTTTAGTCACTTCCCATTTCTGCATCTGACTATTCTGTTGTGTATTTCATAATGTCTGTCTGAAAAATCGGTTACACCGATTCCAGATCGACGACCTAATTACCAGGATAAATTATGATTTTAATGCTGTCATTCCTGCATCAAAAGTTTCTGCAGTGGTAAAGAAGTCAAGAAATCCTGTTACAGACATAGTATCTGTAAGTTCTTCTGATAATCCTACCAATACTAATTTTCCTTCTTGTGCTGTAGTCTGACGATATAGTGATAATAATGCCCGCAATCCAGCACTAGACATATATGGTACGTTTGTCATATCCATAAGAATCTTGCTGCCTGGGGTAGCTAGAGGTAAAACTTTTTCTGAGACAGTGGGAGCTGTATTAGCATCAATATCACCAGTGATTTCGACTACTGTGACACCTTGCTCTGTTTTAGTATTAATTTCCATGATTTATCGAGGTAGCAAATGATTCTACATTGAGGGTGATCGCTTAAACTGTTAATTATGTTCAAGCGATTACCCTCACAAATTTATCCCTAGTTTAGTTAGGAACAATATTTACTTTTACCTTAACCCGTTCTTGAGTATCGGGAAGTTTGACAGTCAGTTTTTCTGCATCAAAGTCGTTGTACGGTTTGCCGTCTATTTGTACGGAACCGATCTTGATACTACCTGGGGGTAGAATATCTGGAGACACCCGCAGAATATTATCGGGGAAACCACCGGGGATAGGTTTAAAGTAGAAGTCCATGGGCTGCTTAGTAATCAGCAGGTTAGTATAAACCGCAGCCAAGAAACATAATTCTGTAGAGTGATAACCGCTCATGGAGTGGGAACCTTTACCCCGTTCGTTACCACCTGCTAGGAATGGAATACCATTAGCTAATACGTTAAAGTAAACGCCACCATCTTCTGTATCTAGGAACCAAGCGTTATAAAATGCTGCAGCTTCCCGGGCGAGGCGATGATATTCGTTATCTTTAAGTACCCCTGCAAGAATGTAGAAAGCTAGAATAGATTGTTCTTGCTGCCACCAAGCTTTGCGATCGTGCCACACGAAGCGATGATGTTTTTCGCCTTCATCTAATGCGCGTTCAACTACGTCATACCATCCGCCCCGTTGTTGGTCGCTACCTACTGCTGGCATAATATCAGCAATTTTCTTCGCCATATTAACGTATGCATCTTTGGGCTTGAGGCTCTGCATCCGCATCAAGTTCCAGGCAATTTTCATGTTGTGGCCTACTACTGCCCGGTTTTGCTGCCATCCCCAAGTTTGGTCTGGACTCCAGTCCTCGAAGAATTTTTCATTGACGAAAGGACTGTTTTCGTAATCAGGAAAACGCTTTTCGATAGTGTCGAAAGTGTATTCGAGCATATCGGCATATTCTTGTTTTTCGGTAGCTAGCCACAAGTTAATTAGATATGCAGGAGCATGGTCGCCGACGGAGTTCCAGTTTTTTGTACCTTTGTTACGACCTAAAGATTCGGTGAGGGGGTCTAGGGTAACTGGGTCGAGGTGGGAGTAATAACCGCCCCGTTCGCTTTTATCTAAGAAGAAGTCGTCGAATAGTTTGATGGTTTTCTCCGCATCATCCATGATCCGAGGGTCGCCGTTGAGTCGGTATGTTTGCATGGGACCCGCCAGGGCATAGATTTGTTCGTAAGCAGGAACAGCATCGTAGTCATCGCCAAATTCTGAAGTAAAAATTTTCTGTTCCCGCTCTCCCTGAACATCGATGCCATGATACCAATAAACTATACCTTCATCTAAGTCTACAAACCTCATGTGATCCCGGAGATAATCCGTACCTTTTTCTGCCGCTTCTAGGAATATTTCTTCTCCTGTCATCATGTAGCCAGTAGCCATCCCGTAAACCATCCGGGAAATAGTGTCAGTTTCTTGACGGAAGTTTACCTGGGACTTGGCACCAGATAAACTTAGGGTAGTCCGATAGTTGCGGTAGTCTATTTCTTCATTGCCAAATTGAGCTTTAACGTAGAAGTTAGCAAGGGAGCGAACTTGGTCTACCCACCAGTTAGGTTTCTCAAAAATGTAGTCATCTGCTTGACGACCAACAAACACAATTTGTTTGGCTTCAAAGATGGGGCTATCTGGGTAGAAAACTCCGTAGGTAAATAGATAACGACCTGGTACTAACATTGACCGGATGGAGCCGGTAGCATCTGGATATGCTTCGTCTAAATTTTGTACCAGTTTGGCGTAAGTCGTGGGGCATAATTTAGCTTGAAATTCCCGGCCATCTGTTGTTTTGATTCCAAAAATATCTTTTTCTGAATCAAAACTTGTAACGTATCCGGCGATCAGGTCGGAAAAGGTAAATTCTACTGTGACACTCATGCTTTAGATTGCTCCCAGTTTATTGATATTTTTTAACGGGTTTTTACTGGAATAGCTGAGTAGTTTTTGGTGTTAAAACTTAGCTCTGCTTTTTCCTTTTATAGCACAAAAAATTACTTTGATTCTACTTCCTAGCAAATACTAAAAAGTAGTTTTTGGCTTAATTTTTGATTTTTAACTTTTTGTTTTTGTCTTTGGTTTAATTGGCTTCTATTGCTTTAATGAATGCTTCCATAAATTCATCTGTTACACCTGGATGTTTGGCTGT
>JASJEE010000077.1 GCA_030064835.1 Microcoleaceae cyanobacterium MO_207.B10
CAGCGCTTTTGCTGATTGATAAACCACATCGTCACAACCAAAACCTTGTAGGGACGTTCCATGGAACGTCCCTACTGTGGTCTACTGAAATGAAAACCGCTGTATGTCAAGAAAAATGTTGATAAAGCATAGGTATAAAAGGAAGATATAGCAATCCGCCCATAGGTTGCGGTTAATTAAAAACTAAATAAAAAAGTTAAAACTCCCACCTGTTCCCAGTTAAGTGTTCCCGAAAAAGCAGTAAGATTTTTGCCACGAATAAAATAGGATTGCTATAGAAAAGATTATTTTTAAAAAATAAAAATACATACTTTCCCATTGAGATTTGACAAAAAACTGCTTAACTCTAAACTTTTGTCCCCAACTATGTCAATTGTGCTAATATCTGAGAAAATATTCTCTTTTCAGAAATATCAATGGCCAATGTTTTAGTGTTGAACGCTTCTTATGAACCGCTCAATATCACGAGTTGGCGACGAGCGATCGTCTTGTTGCTCAAAGGTAAAGCGGAGCAGATTGAACACAGTGGGATATATCTTCTTCCAGATTTTCCCTTACCTACAGTCATCCGACTGCGCTACTATGTGCGGGTTCCCTACAAGGATATTCCTTTGACGCGCCGAAATATTATGCACCGAGATGCTCATTCGTGTCAATACTGCGGTTATTTAGGAGATGATTTGACCTTAGATCATGTAGTGCCGCGATCGCGTGGCGGTGGCGATACCTGGGAAAATCTTGTGACTGCTTGTGTTCGCTGCAATGTCAGAAAAGGTAGTCGCACTCCAAAGGAGGCTAATATGACCTTGCGTTATCTCCCTCGAAAACCCTTTAGTGGCCTTTACTTTGAGTTGACTAAACACGTTAAAAGTGGTAATAACAAAGAATGGCAAAAATATGTGATTGGTCTTTGAAACCCCTGCCAGCCTAAGAGCAGGGGTTTTTTGTATCGAAAATAGCAATTTTTCATCAGCACACAGTAATTATTAAGTTGAAATTTAGGATTTGATTAAGTGTGTTGTTAAATCCTACTTTTAGGGGTTTCACCTCGAGACCCCAATTACTTAATATGGCGATCTAAAAATTGACTTATATTTCATAACATGATAATAAAAGCAAAGCTTTGCACAATAGTTAGTTATGAACACAAACATTTACTTAATTCGCCATGGCATAGCTGCTGATGCGGAAAATTACCCTACAGATGAAGAACGTCCCCTAACAACACAAGGCGATCGCAAAACTCACAAAGTTGCTCAACAATTGAAAAAATTAGGTCTTCATTTCAACTTAATTCTTAGCAGTCCTTTAGTTAGAGCCCGTCAAACTGCTAAAATTCTGCAAGCTAATCATTTAAGTTCTCAAGTAGAAGAATTTCTACCCCTGGCTCCTGGTGGTGACATTGACATCTGGCTAAAATGGATAAAAACATGGCAGCAGAAAGGAACTAGAGAATTAGCTCTGGTAGGACATCAACCAGACTTAGCCAACTGGGCAGAGATTTTACTTTGGGGAGAAGCCAGACAAGTATTAATACTCAAAAAAGCAGGAGTGATCGGCATTGCTTTACCTGAAGTGGGTTTACCAGTAGGAAACAGTCAAATGTTCTGGCTCACACCGCCAAAATTTTTGCTGAGTTAGCCAGAATTGTTAATAGATTATTGTTAAAACAACAACACCATCAAGCTATTTGATAATGTAGCTTGAGAATATTCTACTTATTAAGTAAAGGGGATCGTCATGTCCGTCGTCTGTATTGAATTTAAACCAGGTTTAGAAGGTGTTCCCGCTACCCAATCAAGTATTAGCTACGTCGATGGACAAAAAGGAGTGCTGGAATACCGAGGGATTAATATTCGAGAACTGGCAAAAAGTAGCTCTTTTCTGGAAACAGCTTATTTGTTAATCTGGGGAAATCTTCCTACTAGAGAAGAACTGGAAAATTTTGAACACGACATTCGCTACCACAGAAGAATAAAATATAGAATTCGGGATATGATGAAGTGCTTCCCGGAAACGGGTCATCCGATGGATGCTCTACAAGCTTCAGCAGCAGCTCTCGGTTTATTTTATTCTCGTCGGGCCCTTGATAACCCAGAATATATTAGAACGGCAGTAGTGAGGCTATTGGCAAAAATACCTACTATGGTAGCTGCTTTTGAGTTAATGCGTAAGGGTAATGATGCTCTTCAACCTAGAGATGATTTGGACTATGCAGCAAATTTTTTATATATGCTGAATGAGCAGGAACCTGATGAGTTGGCAGCTCAAGTATTTGATGTTTGTCTGACTCTCCATGCTGAACATACTATTAATGCTTCTACTTTTTCGGCAATGGTTACTTCTTCAACTTTGACTGACCCCTACGCAGTAATTGCTTCAGCAGTGGGAACTCTTGCTGGCCCTCTACATGGGGGAGCGAATGAAGACGTGATTTCTATGCTATCTGAAATCGGTTCGATAGAAAATGTTAGACCATATCTAGATAAATGTTTACAGACGAAGGCCAAAATTATGGGTTTTGGTCATCGAGTTTATAAGGTTAAGGACCCAAGAGCAATTATTCTTCAAGAATTGGCAGAAAAGTTATTTGACAAGTTTGGCTACGATAAATACTATGAGATTGCTTTGGAGCTAGAAAAGGCTGTGGAGGAAAAGTTAGGTGGCAAAGGTATTTACCCAAATGTAGACTTCTACTCTGGTTTAGTTTATCGGAAATTAGGAATATCTAGTGATTTATTTACTCCAGTATTTGCTATTGCTCGTGTTGCTGGCTGGTTGGCTCACTGGAAGGAACAATTGGCAACAAATCGAATTTTTCGTCCTACACAAATTTATACTGGAGAGCATGACGTTTCTTATACTCCTATTCAAGAACGTTAGTATGATTCCATTCTAGGTTGGCGTCTGTTGATTGTGGCTCAGGTTTATCGGTTGCTTATTACCATACTTAATAGCTTATGTCAATTTAATCCTGTAAAAAATTGCAAAAATTCTTCTACTAGGGAAATGCCTGCACTAATTCCAATTGACTTAAAGAATTTCACAAATAGTGGGTAACTAATGAAGTGAAAGAAAAAGAATAAGTTGAAATTACTGTAAAACCGAGGTTTCAAGTTACTAAAATCTGACTTCGGATTTCTGAATTTTGACTTCTGACTTTAGTGAAACGGTATAACTAAAGTGCCTGCTACGAGAATAAATTAATCAATATGAAGTAACATAAACTAGAAAATTAACGAACATTTACATTACGATAACACCAGACTCAATAAAATCAATAAAGTAAGTAGTTATACTCACAAACTGTAAATGAACCCAGGAATTGACCTCCAAAGAACCTTTATTCAAGCCCTTGTAGATTTGGGCTTACCCGCAGAGATAGCCAGAACCATCTGGCTACCATTTCCCATGTTGCTGATGATTCTAGGAGCTACCATCGGTGTTTTAGTCACCGTATGGCTAGAGCGGAAAATATCTGCAGCGGCCCAACAAAGAATTGGTCCAGAATTTATTGGTCCATTGGGTACATTGGCACCCATAGCCGATGGTTTGAAGCTAGTTTTCAAAGAAGACGTTGTTCCGTCGAAAGCAGACCCCCTACTTTTCACTTTAGGGCCGATAATTGTAGCTATTCCAGTTTTCCTATCTTACTTAGTAGTTCCCTTTGGACAAAATTTAGTAATCACAGACCTGGGAGTAGCTATATTTTTGTGGATTGCTCTATCAAGTATTCAACCCATTGGACTACTAATGTCTGGGTATGCCTCCAACAATAAATATTCTCTACTCGGAGGTTTACGAGCAGCAGCTCAATCTATTAGTTATGAAATTCCTTTGGCCTTAGCTGTGCTGGCAGTAGTGATGATGTCTAACAGTCTAAGTACAATCGATATTGTAGAACAACAATCAGGCTACGGCATTCTCGGATGGAATATCTGGAGACAACCTGTAGGATTCATCATTTTCTGGATCGCAGCACTAGCAGAATGTGAACGACTACCCTTTGACCTTCCAGAAGCAGAAGAAGAACTTGTGGCTGGATATCAAACCGAATATACAGGCATGAAATTTGCTTTGTATTACCTAGCTTCCTATGTCAATCTAGTTCTATCTGCCCTACTTGTAGCAGTTTTATATCTCGGAGGTTGGGAGTCTCCACTACCAGTAGAACTTCTATCTAACTGGTTCGGAGTTAGTGAAACAACCCCTTGGTTACAAATAGTTAATGCTACTTTAGGTATTACGATGACATTACTCAAAGCTTATGTGCTTGTATTCATCGCAGTGTTATTTCGCTGGACATTACCAAGGGTAAGAATTGACCAATTATTAGACCTGGGATGGAAGTTTCTGTTACCTGTGGCTTTGGTCAACTTGCTATTAACTGCAGCTCTCAAGTTAGCCTTTCCATTCGCTTTTGGTGGGTAAATCAATAGCTGATTTTAGATTTTTCCATTAAACTGTATCGAAAATCTAAAGTTCACTTTGCTAAATATCTATATTTGCTAGGAGAAAACGCCGTGTTGAAATTCCTCAACCAAGTAGGCGATTACGCTAAAGAAACTTTTCAAGCCGCTAAATATATCGGTCAAGGTTTATCCGTAACTTTTGACCATATGCGCCGTCGCCCTGTTACTGTACAATACCCCTATGAAAAGCTGATCCCTTCGGAAAGATTCCGGGGCAGAATTCACTTTGAATATGATAAGTGTATTGCCTGTGAGGTTTGCGTTCGGGTTTGTCCGATTAACTTACCTGTAGTTGACTGGGAATTTAATAAGGAAACCAAGAAGAAAAAGCTAAAGCACTACAGTATTGATTTTGGAGTCTGTATATTCTGTGGCAACTGTGTAGAATATTGTCCCACTAACTGTCTATCAATGACAGAAGAGTATGAGCTAGCTGCTTATGACCGTCATGAGTTGAACTATGATAATGTCGCTCTGGGACGATTACCATATAAAGTTACTGATGATCCAATGGTAACTCCTCTCAGAGAACTGGCTTATTTACCTAAGGGAGCTATTGACCCTCATACAGTTCCTCAAAATGTTCGTCGTGCTGGTATGCGTCCAGAAGAAATTCTGGCGCAAATGGAAACTGAAAAACCACCGGCAGAAACAGCAGAGAAATAGATTTTTGTTTGTTAGTAGTTAGATGGTTAAATTCATTTTTTCTACCAGCTAACTATTAGCAACTAAGAGAAAATTATCACACATCAAACATTTATTTATAAGGGATAAAAAGTGGATTTAGCACAAGGAGTTCAATTTGTTTCGTTTGCCTTGTTGGCTTTAATGATGGTTGCTGCAGCATTGGGAGTAGTTTTGTTTGCTAATATTGTCTACTCAGCTTTTTTGTTGGGTGGGGTATTTATGAGTATCTCAGGTTTATACCTGTTACTTAATGCTGATTTTGTCGCTGCAGCACAGGTTTTGATTTATGTTGGGGCTGTTAATGTCTTGATTCTATTTGCGATTATGCTTGTTAACAAGCGACAAGATTTTAAGGTTTTACCTAATGCTTGGATTAGAAGGGGGGCAACAGGTTTGGTTTGTGTTGGTTTATTTGCCCTGCTAAGTACAATGATACTTTCTACTTCTTGGTCTATACCAATTTCTGGAATGGCAAGTAGTGATAGTTCTATTATGTTAATTGGTCGCCACTTTTTTAGTGACTTTTTATTGCCTTTTGAACTGGCTTCTGTGTTTTTGTTAATGGCAATGGTAGGTGCAATTATTTTGGCTCGTCGAGATATTTTGCCAGATGAAGTTGAAACAAATATATCTCAAACACCTATTTTAAGTTTGCCGGAGCGTCCTCGTGAATTAATCTCTAGTTCTAGTGAAAGTTCTACTCAGAAAAGTTAGGATAATTTAGTTACTAGAATTTTTGGTGATTTATCAAATATCAGAAAGTTGAACAAGGAAAGATTAAAGATTTATGCAATTGCAACTAGAGTATTTTCTGTTATTGGCTGCAGCACTTTTTTGTATCGGCATTTATGGTTTGGTTACTAGTCGCAATGCAGTGCGGGTGCTGATGTCTATTGAGTTGCTTCTTAATGCTGTAAATTTGAATTTAATGGGATTCTCTAATTTCTTAGATTCTCAAAATATTAAGGGTCAGGTTTTTACTGTTTTTGTAATTACTGTTGCTGCTGCTGAAGCTGCTGTTGGTTTGGCAATAGTTCTGGCAATTTATCGTAATCGTGACACGGTAGATATGGAAGAATTTAACTTATTAAAGTGGTAATTTGATCACCGGGAAATGTTTGATTGAATACTTTTTTGACATCTCCCGGTTACTTTTTAACTAATATGTAAACAAATTTAAAATTATTTACTGAAAAATATTAAGCTTCATTGCAAAAGTGCAATATCTGAGAAATTGCGTGCTACCTTTTATCACTGTAGATAAGCATAAATAAAATAATTTAGAGGGGGAGAAAATTTTGAGTTCACAAATGAAACAATATCCATCTTGTTCTTTACATCAAGATGTTAGTGAATATGTGGCTGATTTACAATTTCACATGACTTTACACGCACGTAATTTAGTTCCTTCTCTGAATCAAGCAAAAGATGGTCGTGAGCAGATGTTACAGCAAACTCAAGCTCATTTTGAAAAGCTGATTTCTAGACAGCCCCTTTAGTTATCTTTCTATTTATTTATTGTTTTTGAAAAGCCCAGTTTCAATAAACAAAAGAAATTGGGTTTTTTCATTAAGGCTTGCTGATTAACTCTAAAAGTATTTACAGATAACTGAAAAACCTCAAAGTATGCAACAAGTCACTAACTAGACAATTCATATATTCATTCAGCAATACCACTATAGAGAAACATTTCAAGCGATCGCCTCTTTTCATAGTAAGTTTAATCCACTGTTATTTTTCATTTTAACGTTTATTTATCACTACCTAATTGGCTACAATAAAACAGTTTGCAAAATTATCAGGTAATTGCACTTAAATTAATCTTTTAAAAACGGAATTAGCTCCGATAAATGTAATAAATTGGCTGTCCTCCCTGTCAATTTTTTAGTTTTGGGGGAAAACAGAAAGGTTTGAAAAATTCGCGAGATAGTTTTCCTATTTTTATTGATGCTGTAGCAAGATTAAAACCAGAAATTTGGTGATTTGAAAATGTAAGAGGACTAGCTGACCACTAAAAATTAAAATCACAGGAAAAAATATCTTGTTTAAGCAGAGTAGTTTTACTGGCGATCGCTCAACTTCAGTAAATATTGACTAGGCTGTTGGTAGAGGAAATATTCTGAGAAAACTTCTGATAAATTTTTGCCTATCTATCTATATCTATATATATAGTGAGATTTTTCTGTGGGAGTGGAACTGGCAAAAGTTGAAAAGTGATAATGGGCGATCGATCGACTTCAGTAAATATTCACTAGACTGTTGATAGAACCAATATTCTGGGAAAATATCTGACAAATTTTTGTCTATCCATATATATTGAGTAAGATTTTTCTCTCTCAGTGAAACAGGCAAAAGTTGAAAAATGGTAATCGGCGATCGCTCCCTTTTTACAAATATCAATTTGACTCAACCTCTGATAAATACTGTCATAATATAGCAATCAGGAATCAGATGTAAGAATTGGGATGTTCCTTAAAAATATCGAAGATAGGATCGATCTTACTTAAAAAATACATCTTTATTCTTCTTCTCTGTTCCCAGCTCCGGTGTTCCCTGTTCCCTAAAACTTTCCAACATCTCACAATTCAAATCATATTGCTATACTAAGAATGAAAATTTAACTTTTGCCAATGGGTTGCTTATAGTTAAATAGGGTAAGCACCCCTACTATTTCCTATTTAGATTTAACCTTAGTTAAGAATATAAAATCGCGACTCTTTACTATTCAAAAAATTTCTCTGATTTTATTGACTGTGGCTTCAATATTTAGAGGTGACATACCTGTATCTTCCCGATTTTTACTGGCTATATTAAATGCTTCAATACAAAGATTCATTCGCTTGATAAACTCTTGAGGAGTCATTAACTGAATATATCTGAACAATTCTCCCGCATCTCCAAATTGACAATAATCCAAAAAGCTATTTTGGGGAAAATCTTCATAGATTGCATTATCTTCTCCATAATAAATTGGCAGACATCCTCCTTGAATCGAATCCCAGATTTTTTCTGTACAATAATAAGGCCAATTTGTATTCTCAAAAGCAAGATTAAAGTGATAGTTTTGAAGTATTTCTAGCTTTTCCTGTCGTCGTTTTTTCCCTGGAGATGGCTCACCTTTTTTAAGGTGTTTTGGCCAAAATTTCCCGTAGACATCAAACATATTTAATTTATGACCTTCTAATCCAATCTGAGTCCGCAGATAACATAAATCTAGTTCTTTTCTTTTGTATTTAAAACTCCATTTTTGAAGATTGTTACGGTATTGCATTAATGCAACAACTTTACGATTTTTAAATTCAAACTCAGTTAGAGGAGTCAACTTTATATTTGTAGGGACCCACATATAATTTTGAGTATAGATACCAGTATATACATTCAAAATATTTAATTTTGGCAGTAATGGATATTTAACAATAGAGTCAAAGTAGGTAGCGAATCGAGGTTCATTTGTCCAAATTAAAAATTTTTTTCGATTCCTGTATTTCAAAATTAAAGGCAAAATTCGTTTGAAAGTTGCAGCTACAATTAAGTCTGCTTGTTTCAGTGGAGAAATAATAATTTCTTGACTTCTTAAATATTGAATTTCAGATTCACTGGTAAAGGGAGAATATTCTAGTCTACGTCTGACAGGAAAAACCTTAATCATATTGAGTTGTTTGTTATTTCTAGTAATTGTTGAAATTGAGTTGTTTGTAATTAATATCCTATATGCTGAGGTTCAAGTCAAGATTCTGACTATTCAGGAGATTGCTTGTTGCCCTAGTTGTAAAATAGTGAAATTGTTTCAGTACGATGAAAAAGTCATAAATCGGAAGTTGATTTAAAAGCGATCGGGAACCATCTCTGACCAAGAATCTTTCAAATCCAATAAATCTCTAATTGGTGGAAAGTTAAGATAGATATTTTGGCAAAAAATCTTACAATTTTCTTTTCATTTATATATACTTGAATTTTTGCTTCTGGCTAAAACTGGGAAAAATCTGCAGTTAAGTGAATGGTTGCTGCTTAACTTCAGCAAATTTCAACTTACCAGGAACTGGGATAAATATTCTGGTAAAAAATCAGGTAAGTTTCTCACCACCTATATATATAGATTCAGATTTTACTTCTAGGTGAAACTGGCAAACTAGGGAAGTTAAGTCAAAGGTTACTCCTTAACTTCAGCAAATTTCAACTTACCAGGAACTGGGATAAATACTCTAGGAAAAAATCAGGTAAGTTTCTTACTGTCTATATATATAGATTCAGATTTTTTCAGTGGGATGAGAAAAGCAAAAACCTGAGCTTTTCTCAATTTTCCTCAACCTGTGGCGGATACTTTTCCAATACTTCCCGCAAATATTTTCCAGTATAAGACTCTGAATTTTTCGCCACATCTTCGGGCGTTCCACAAACAATAATTTCTCCTCCTTTATCTCCTCCTTCTGGACCTAAATCTATTACCCAGTCGGCACAACGAATTACATCTAAATTATGCTCAATTACTACAATCGAATTTCCTTTATCTACTAATCTTTGCAAAACATTTAATAACTGATGAACGTCATAAAATGATAAACCTGTTGTTGGTTCATCTATTAAATAAATAGTTTTTCCTGTTGCTCGCTTAGACAATTCGGAGGCTAGTTTTACTCTTTGTGCTTCTCCACCGGAAAGTGTCGGTGCGGATTGACCTAATTTGATATAACCTAAGCCTACATCTACTAAAGTTTGTAATCTATTGGCTGCTCTGGGAATATTTTTAAATACTTCTAAACTTTCGTCTACAGTCATATTTAAAACATCAGCAATTGACCAGTCTTTATATTTGACCTGCAAAGTTTCTCTGCTATATCTTGCACCTTTGCAAACTTCACATTGCACATAAACGTCTGGTAGAAAGTTCATTTCAATTACATTTACACCTTGTCCACTACAAGCTTCACATCTGCCGCCTTTGACATTAAAAGAAAATTGCCCTGGTTTATAACCTCTGGCTTTTGCTTCGATAGTTTCGGCAAATATTCCTCTAATTACATCAAATACTCCTGTATAAGTTGCCGGATTTGAACGGGGTGTTCTGCCAATAGGTGATTGGTCGATTACGATTACTTTGTCTATTGCTTTTAATCCTTTGATTTTTTCTAAGTTTTTTGGAAAGGGAATATTTCGACTGAGATGATGTTGCAAAGCTGGATAAAGTAATTCGTTCATTAAGGTAGATTTTCCTGAACCGGAAACGCCAGTAATACAGACAAGTTTTCCTAAAGGAATTTCTATATCTATATTTTTGAGATTGTTTCGATGACAATTTTTCAGTAGTAGAGATTTGCCGTTTCCTGTTCTTCTTTCGGATGGGGTGGCAATAATTTTTTTGCCGGATAAATAAGCACCTGTTAGTGATTCTTCTGTTGCTAATAATGTCTGGAAATTTCCCTGAGAAATTATTCGTCCGCCATGCACTCCTGCTCCCGAACCTATATCAATAATATGGTCGGCAGTTCTAATAGTTTCTTCGTCATGTTCTACAACTATTAATGTATTTCCTAAGTCGCGAAGTTTGGTTAAAGTTTGCAAGAGGCGATTGTTATCTCTCTGATGTAAACCGATACTTGGTTCGTCTAAAACGTAGAGAACTCCTGTTAAACCAGAACCAATTTGTGTTGCTAATCTAATTCTTTGTGCTTCTCCTCCAGAAAGTGTCATTGTTGCTCGGTCTAATGTTAGATAATCTAAGCCAACATCCAAAAGAAAATTTAGTCTGGCTCGAATTTCTCTCAATACTAATTCTGCTATTTTTGCCTGGCGATCGCTCAGTTGTAAATTCTCAATTTTCTCTAAACATTCTCGAATGGAAACTTCTGTAAAGTCGGTAATTTTATATTGCCCTACTTCTACGGCAAGTGCTTCTGGTTTTAGTCTTTTTCCTTGACAAGTTTCGCAGGTTTGATTGACTAAGTATTGTTCTAATTTTTGTTTGATTAAATCTGAACCAGTTTCCTCATATTGTTTTTCCAAAATGGGGATAACTCCAGGATAGTAACGATAATCTCCTTCTCCATTTTTCGTTTCTATCCAGATAGGTTCGTCGCTACCTTCTAGCACTAACTTTTGTTCTTTCTTGCTCAATTTATTCCAGGGAGTTTCTATCTCAAAGTCATAAGCTTCAGCCAAACTATACAGCAGAGAAAAATAATAGGGATTTTCCTTATTCGACCAAGGAGCGATCGCTGAATATAAAGGTGCATCAGGGTCAGGTATGATTAACTCCGAGGAAAATCGCTTCAGACTACCCAAGCCATGACAAGTCGGACAAGCGCCGTAGGGGGAATTAAAAGAAAAGAGCCGAGGCCACAATTCCTCCATCACCGCTCCATGCTCCGGACAGGCAAAATTTTCCGAAAATACTATTTGAGTCTGAGACTTTTCCAGTTCTTCTTCTAGTTCCTGACTGGAATTAGCTGAATTATTGTCAGATTTAGAATTAGCTGAAGTTGCTATTTTTGCCGGACTTAGGTTATACTTATTTTTTGTAGGCACTGCCCCTATCTTTACCAATGTGTTATTTAATACGTTAATTAAAGCAATTCCAGTAGATTGACGTAGACAAGTATTTAGAGAATCTGCTAAACGTTCCTCTATTCCTGGCTTTTTGATAAGTCTGTCAATAACAATTTCTATAGTATGTGTACGATTTTTATCTAATTTGATGTTTTCAGCAATTTCTACGACCTCTCCATCAACCCTCAAACGAACAAATCCTTGAGCAGCTAAACTAGATAAAAGTTTCTGATGAGTCCCCTTTTTACCTCGAACCACGGGAGCTAGGATATGAAATTTCGTGCGGTCTGGAAGAGCCATAATCTGGTCACACATTTCATCAATAGTTTGAGGAGCAATATTATGGTGGCAAATTGGGCAATGAGGTTCTCCTGCTCTACCAAATAGTAATCTCAGATAGTCGTAAATTTCTGTGACGGTGCCGACTGTGGAGCGAGGATTATGGGATGTGGATTTTTGGTCGATGGAAATGGCAGGGCTTAATCCTTCTATGGAGTCTACGTCTGGTTTGTCGAGTTGTCCGAGAAATTGTCGGGCATAAGCGCTGAGGGATTCGACATACCGACGTTGCCCTTCGGCGAATATTGTGTCGAAGGCTAGGGACGATTTGCCAGAGCCAGAAACTCCTGTAAAGACTATGAGGCGATCGCGTGGGAGTTCTAGGTCGATATTTTTGAGGTTATGTTGTCTAGCACCTCGGATGCGGATAGTATTTTCAGGGGAGGGGGAGGAATTTTTGCGGGATTTGGTAGATTTGGGCATGGAGAAAGCTTACTCAACAATAGTAAATGATTGTAGCTTTACTGCCAAAAGTAGTAGCGCGTCTAGGCTAAAATTATAAGTAAAACCTCACTCCCTGAACCCTCTCCAGGAGATTTACTTAAGAGTATTGGGGAAACTCGATGGTATTAAATCCCAGAAAAGCAAATATAAATTTGGAGGCGAATCATGGGAAGCAAATGTGATGTTACTCAGATTAAGGTTGGAGACAACCTCTCTGAGGTCCAATATTACTCCGTCACGAAAGTCCTAGAAGACGAACTGGAGCTGACAAATGAAAGAGGGTATCAGATAACAGTGGCCAAGGGTATTGTAGAAGAAGGTATGTATTCCGCCCAACAATACGAGAAAGAGCAAAAGGTAACCCGTACAGAGTTATGTGAGTTGTTGGAGAGTGCAGGAGATACTGTATTTACTGTCAACTTTCGCAAGAAAATCAAAGAAGAAGATGTCTTGGAGGCTGTTTTATCAACTCTGAAAGGACAAGAGTTAACCAGTCCACAGACAAAAAAGCAGTTGAAAGCTGCTGTTAAGCAAGCACTTCAAGGGGAGGAACGGACACTTGTCGGGTATCTCTTAAAAACTGAGCCTAAGATGGGACGCAGCCAAGTGATTGATCTGGAAGCCCAAGGAGACCATCGCACCCGCCTCGTGGATCATCGCACTATTAACTGGCTCATCCTCAAGAACATCAAATATTTTCAAAAGTAAGGAATAAGGAATAAGGCTTATGGCTACTTCAAACACAATTGACTTAGCAGAGAAGCGCGAATAAACATTATTATCTAATATAGACCCCAAATGGGTTCTATTGAAAAATAGATGGGGTAATGTGGTGTGTATTAGAATATTTTTCCATCTTTTCGTTGTATTTCCTATATCTACAGACGACTCGTGCCTCAAAAATTTACTTCCCGGTAAAAATACTGTTAGGGCTTCTGTAGAATCCTAATAATTAATTATCGTATGATTGGCTAAGTCAGAAGTTAGGAGAAAGGAAGGATTTTAATATGGCAAGAGAGTATGGGTTTAATATCGAAAGTTTGTATTGAGTGAAGATATTCAGTGCAATAACTGTTTAACCGGATTTGATATAAGGAAATGTTAAAGCAAGTCAAAACTCTTGAGATTGGTTCCTTCAACTCCCTTCCAGTTGCAATGAGGTACTTGTAAAATGAGGGACTTGTAAATTTAGCGTTGCATATTTCCAGGATGAATTAGTCTGAGGGGTGTGGGATGAATTATTCTTTTAGAGAAGGAGGAAGTTAAAGATGAGATTTACCTTTTCTGCAAAGATTTATCCCTTGGTTAACCAACGCCTAAATTTTCTCACCTACCTACTTATATTAATTTACGAAACTTACCTAAACTTATAAATCTAGTGGTCCGTCAAGTTTGAATTGATGGGTAAAGTAGCTTTTGTTTGATGTGGGCATCTTCGTGTTGTAAACCACCAATCAATTCAAGTTTGTTGTTCCTTATTCTTTTTGACTGCTGACTCCTAACTTATGACATCCACTAAAAAACCGGAACAGAATCATTACGGACAATATTAACAATCTATCAGCTATCAACTAAAATGGATAGGTTAAGTCCTCGACGCTTATTTGAAAAAGCTCTTGGTGTTTGTACTCTGGCGGTTTGTAGATGGGGAGTGACTTCTCTTGAGTATCCCCTATCACAAATCTTGAGAGTTGATAGCTGACTCCTGAGTGCTGACTGCTATTTCAATGACAATGCCGAAGTTGCCAAGATGCAAACTAGATATTTCCAGTCTAATTTAACTCACCCTCCTAAAAGACTTTTTCAGCAAACCGTGAAGTCGGAAAGTATTTCAATTTAGAAAACAACCCCTAAAGGGATATTGTTTCAATTTTGTTATATTATATTTCGGATTTCAAAAAGATCGTAAATCGTAACAGGTTTACAGTTAATTTTAATTGCAGAAAGTTTTTGAATGCTAAGTTTATGAAGCTATACAGCAGGTGCAGTTACTAAAATTTCAGTTTTTTCATGTTTAGCAAGACCTAACCATCCTCCTGGAGACTGAAATAGGTGAGAACGATTTAGAATCATTGACTCGATATCTGGCATTTCTTCCCGACAATGGGGACAGTACCAGTAGATTTTATTATACCGTGCATGACGAAGTAATGTTGTAGAACAGCAAGGACAAGTATGCATAATATCCCCCTAATTTATTCAAAAAATATAGACATAGCTCACAACTAATTTTGAAACAATTAATGATGACTTTAGAGTTTTAAAGGGTAACAAAAACTGTATTCAAAAAATTTAAAAAAAATTTACTTTAATTAACCCAGACCTTGGCGATCAGCTATGTTAAATCTATATAAGCCTAATATGCCAAAGATAATTAGAAGCTGCACAAGCAATGGGGAACAAGCAAAACCCCAGAAGAAACAAACTAATCCAGTTAATATAGCTAATACAAAGGATATATCTTCAGAGGTACGGTTATAGATCCAGACAGAGCCTACAGAAAGAGTTAATAAAACGATATAAGTTGATTGCATACCTTACCTCCAAATGAATAATTAATATATCAACGTTAGGATGAGTTACTGACCTTGATATTCAGGTTAATCCTCAAATATGAAGAACTCGTGAAGGTCGGATATTTTGTCACAAAAGTTGACAGTATTAACTGAAAATTGCCGCAGTGTATACTTACGTTAAGTTTGAATACTTAAGAAATAATTAAGGAATAGTTTAACTATTAACTAGTAGTCTAAGGCGTAATTTCGGAGATTAAATGCTTCTAGCTATACCACATAATGTACTAATGATTTCAACGGATGAGTATTTCATCCATAATCAAGTGTCATTTTGCGCTATTGGAGTCAGTTGCAAGGGTTCCGTTTCTAGTCTAGGTTTTAGTTGTTTCTTAATAGACCTCTCCGGAAAAGAGGGAGTAGGGAGCAGGGATTAGGGAGAAAGAATTGATTATTTCTACTCGATAATTGATTTGATTTTTTATTATCGGAGATGTCTAATAGTCTTTACTATGCTTCTATATCCGCATTTCCTAGTATAAAACTTCTGGTAATCAAGTTAAACTTCAGATTATGACCAACCTAAAGTGCTTTCTACCTGAGTTGCTAAAGATAGAGGATCGAAAGGCTTGGTAATAACTCCATGTACTCCTACATCATAAAACCGACGTTGGTCGTCGGGGCTAACTTTTGCTGTAAGAAAAATTACTGGGATTTTCTGAGTAGCTTTATTAGTTTGCAGCTTTTCAAAAGTAGCAAATCCATCTAGATCGGGCATCATTACATCTAAGAGAATAGCATCAGGTTGTTCTAATTCTGCTTTGGTTATAGCCTCACTGCCAGAACTACCCGTGATGACTTGCCAACCACCGACCATTTCTAGACTGAGTTGGGCCACTTCTCGGATATCCTCTTCGTCATCTACTAGTAAAATTCTTTTGTTTGTCATTGATTTTAAGTAGTAAAAATATTGTTAGTTTTTATACAGTTATTTTACGCTTTTTGTATATTGAAAAATTGGTAAAGCTACGAAAAAAGTGCTGCCTTTTCCCAAACTGCTTTCTGCCCATATTTGCCCGTCATGTTGTTGCACAATACTACGACAAATAGCTAACCCTAAACCAGTACCTCCTTTTTGCCTAGAGTCGGAAGCGTCAACCTGTTGAAAACGACCAAAAATACTTTCTAATTTATCTACAGGAATACCTCGACCTTGATCTTTGACCGTGATCAAAACCTGATAAGTATGATTATGCTCGCCGGCAGGAGTCAATTTATCTGCTCCCACTATTTGATTTTTGCTTAGTTGTTTGCAACCTGTTAAGGATACAGTCGTTCCTGGATTAGAGTATTTAATAGCATTGCTTATTAGGTTAGTTAAAGTCTGAATTAATCTATCAGCACATCCCCATAAGGTAGCATCTATTGGAGTTACAGATAAATTTACTCCTGCTTTCTCAGCAATAGGTTGCATTTCAGTAGTTGCTTCTATCATCAATTCGGCAACATTGCAAACCTGTTTAATCATTCTGACTTGCTTAGAATGAAGACGTTCTAAATCTAGAATATCGTTAATTAGTCGGACTAAACGGTTAGTATTAGCAACGGCAATATCTAGCATCCTTTTTCCTCGCTCTGCTTCTTGGTTTAGTAGACCGCTTGTTAGTAAACCTAAAGCTCCGTGAATTGAAGCTAGAGGGGTGCGTAATTCGTGACTAACTACTGAAATAAATTCGTCTTTCATTTGTTCGATCGCTAGGCGTTCGGTGATATCTTTAAATGTGACTACCGCACCAATAATTTGTCCTTGTTCTCGAATGGGGGTACTGACATATTCTACTGGAAAATAAGAGCCATCTTTTCGCCAAAAAACTTCCTTCGTGACATGACAAACTATTCCATCTTTTAAGGTGGTGTTTACTTGACAAATATAATGATTTTGATTGTCTATTCTTTGAGATATTTGACTTGAAATAATTTGGGTTTTGTTATTGGTTTTGCCTCCCTCCGTTATTAAACTCCAATTACTATTTACCAGTTCTTTAATTTCATAGCCAGTCATTCTAGCAGCGGCGGGGTTGACAAAGGTAATTTTTCCTTGAGTATCTAATCCACAAATTCCTTCTCCGGCTGAGTCTAAAATTAGTTGATGTTGATAACGCAGTTGTTCAAGAGATTTTTCTACTTGTTTTCGATCGCTAATATCACGAGCAATTGTTGATATACCAATAATGTTACTTTGGTTATTTTTTATTGGAGATATGGTTAAAGCTACATCTATTTTTTTTCCATCTTTTCTAATATGTATAGTTTCATAATGATCGATACTGCTTCCGACACTAACATTTGCTAAAATCTGAGGAATTTCATTTGGTCTTTCTGCCATGGCTAACATCGCAATAGAGCGACCTTTTACTTCAGAAATAGAGTAATGATAAATTTCTTCTGCTCCAGTATTCCAACTATGAATTATTCCGTCTAAGGTACTACCAATTATTGCATCATTAGAAGATTCTACGATGGCAGCTAATCTGACACTAGCTATTTCTGCTTGCTTATATTCTGTAATGTCCCGACCTAAAACTACTATGCCATTACGTTTTCCATTTTTGTAAAATAAAGGGATTTTAATTACATCATAAATTTTCTGGGTTCCATCTGGTTTAATAATTATTTCTTCACAGCGATATAAAATTCTTTTTCTCCAAGCTTCTTGATCGCTTTTATGAGAATTTAAAAGTGCTTCTCGATAGTAACTATTTATTTCACCAAGTTCAATATCTGATTTCCCATGATAGTCTACTTTTTCTAAGTCAAATAATTCTAGCATTGACTTATTAGCTTCTAGCCATTTTCCTGTACCATCTTTAAAACAAACAATATCTGGCATCGCATTAATTAAAGTGCGAAGCTTTAGAGAAGTTTCTTGGTATGTTTTAACCAGTTCTTGTAAAGCTTTTTCTGCTCGTTTACGTTCCCCTATTTCCATTTTTA
>JASJEE010000412.1 GCA_030064835.1 Microcoleaceae cyanobacterium MO_207.B10
TTCTCTTAGTAAGGGTGGCTTAGAGATTCCCACAAATTCCCTTAGTAAAGAAGGCTTAGAAATTCCTCCAACTTCTCTTAGTAAGGGTGGCTTAGAGATTCCCACAAATTCCCTTAGTAAAGAAGGCTTAGAAATTCCCACAACTCCACAGGAAAAAACA
The DNA here is from genome assembly GCA_030064835.1 of Microcoleaceae cyanobacterium MO_207.B10. GTDB lineage: Bacteria > Cyanobacteriota > Cyanobacteriia > Cyanobacteriales > Microcoleaceae > JASJEE01. The sequence goes on from JASJEE010000412.1 coordinate 161, forward strand.
GACTTATCTATTAACTTAAATTCTCTGAAAAGTGAAATAATAGAAACCTTCGGACAAGAGGATGAAAAACTATTTCTACCTGTTCCTATGACTAGAGAAATTGCCGAAGCTGTTGCTGCGGAATTTCAAGTCAAACCTCTATTACAAAATGATGCTTTAAAAACTCATTTAAAAAATAGTAAATGCCCGAAAAAATTAGTTCTGGCAACTCATGGTTTCTTTTTAAAACAAGACGATCCCCCCCATGCCTTAGAAAGGGGGGAGTTTGATAATTCCCGCTTTCTAAGGGGGAAGTTTATTGGAGAGGATTTTCGTTTACAGCAAATCAAAACAGAAAAAAATCCTTTATGGCGTTCGGGATTAGCATTAGCAGGAGCAAATACTTGGCTTTTCGGAGGAGAAATTCCTCCAGAAGCAGAGTCAGGAATTCTATTTGCTTTAGATGTAGCAGGTTTAGATTTATGGGCAAATGAATTAATCATTTTAATTGCTTGTGAAACGGCAGTGGGAGATGTTAAAATTGGGGAAGGAGTTAAAGGATTACGCAGTGCATTTACCGCAGCCGGAGCTAGACTTTTAATTATGAGTTTGTGGTCTGTTCCGGCTCAAGTTTCCATTCTATTAATGAATCGCTTTCTTGCTAATATGCAGCAGAAAAAATTATCTAGTCAACAAGCTTTACAAGAGGCACAAATTTATATCAAAACAATTACAAGAAAAGAATTAGAAGCTTTACCTACAGGTGAAAAAATTATCCAAGAAAGTCAAGGATATTGGAATGAAAAACACCATCAATTAAGGGAAAAATGGGATGTAAAAAACTATCCTTTACAAGCACGTTATTTTTGGGGTGCGTGGGTATGTGTGGGTAGAGAATTTTAAAATTAAAAGGTAAAAGTTAAGATAATAAATATAGCAAATTCCAAGTATATGAAGTACAGATTAATGTTCAAACCTCTATAGTGCGGGCATCTTGCCCGCTATGGGTGTACCTCACCTGGCATCTGTGTATCTGAAATAGCCTTTCTCAAGTTACTGAGATATAGTTGTTTTTATGATTTTCTATTCCCTGTTTCTCAAGGAAGTTGCATGCAACGTCCCTACTGCTATATAATAAATTTCTATCTATTGCTTGTTGCCTACCCCGTAGTGGTATGTTAGAAATTTTTTACCATGCAATTTAACACTTTTGTCTCATCCATCAACGATTTAAACAGGTGCCTCAATGCTCCTAACTTACAAGAGGTTTTACTACAACCAACTCTCCTTGCAAAACAGGGGCAACTTTCACCACAGCAAACTCACTCATTAGCATCAACTGCAACAGAATATGGTTTGCGCCCAGTATTGGTGTGGGATATTTTGATGCCAGAACAAATTATGAGTCAAATTTGTCAACAACTGACTCAGTGGGATATGAGCAAGTTTGCAGCAGTGCGGGTTGCCGATCCTGGAGCAGCTTGGTGGTTGAAAACTCATCATCCAAATATAGCACTACAGTTAATTGTAGAAACAGGTAATCACAATTTAGAAGGGTTGCGGGGTTGGTGTGAGATTTTTTCTGACTCTTTGGAACGTTTGATTTTATCTATCGAACTCCCAGAACAAAAATTGATTGAATATTGTCAAACACTTCCGGTTGCTTGTGAAATTTTGGGAGTTGGGCAAATATTGTTGTTTTATTCGCCACGTTCCCTATTGTCTCCACATTTGTTAGATTCTGACTCGGAACAAAAATTTCCCTTGCAAACTACTGTGTCATCAGAAGATAGCAATAACCGACCTTTTCCTACTTTGGAAACAGCTCACGGTACATTTATGTTTTTGGATAAAGACCAATTTATTCTGGATAAACTTGAGGGTTTACAACAAGCAGGTTTGCATACAGTTTGTTTAGATTTGCGACATTTGGGAAAGGATGGTGATATAGCAGTAGATGTTGACCAAATTTGTTCTCAGATTTTAACTGACCCCGTTTCTTTGCGGAAAAACTGGGCGAAACCGACACGATCGCCTTTTTTTAATGCCAACCGCACTACTTCTATATTTTCGCGAATGAAGTCTAAACACAAGTTAATTCAATATCGACAAGAAATTGGTTTAGCTGAGGTTTTAGCTGGAGAAAGTGGAAATTATGTTGTGTTTCAAAGTTTGCGCCCTTTTGCTGTTGCTCAAGTAGAAAAAATTATTATACCTACTGGGGAAGAAATTGAAATTCCAGCAGAAATAGTATTTCGCAACTTAAATGGTGAGGTAGTTGAATCATGCGATCGCGAACAAATCTTAATTACAGACTGGATTAAAAAAGCAATGCCAGGTTCATTATTGTTAGGGAATAATTTAGGGAAGTTGTAAATTCGTTGTTTGTGTTCAGTTGCCTTTCTAACAAAAATAATATGAGTATATTCCTCTCATTTTGTATGGATAATTAAAGATAACTCGACTTTAGACTTTATAACAAACCAACCAAGAGAGATAAATCTCTTTTCCTCATATATCAATCGTTTATCCCTATTAAAAACACTTAACTCGTGAATTACCGTGGACCAACAATAAATGTTAATGACTTAATGACCAACTCTTGAAAGGTAAACTATGGCCCACCTTAAAAAATACCTAAAATTTATCTAGAAAATCAGCCAATTGGTATCATATCGGTATAAACAAATCTCACGGATTAAAAGTATAGCTTAGTTGGTTGAAGCAAAACGTTGGCGTGGTAGGGCATGTAGGTTATGGACGCAATAGGACTCGAACCTACGACCCCTACCATGTCAAGGTAGTGCTCTAACCAACTGAGCTATGCGTCCAAAGACATTTTAACTTTAACACATCTTCCCAAAACTTGCAACCCTAACCACAAACAAATTTTCCAGAATGCCTTAGTCCACTAACTCAACCTTTGCCACACACCCACACTGCCATCACCACAACCTGCTGCTAACATCTGACCATCTACACTAAATGTCACCGCATTCACTACTGCTTCCTGAGTCAATACCCCTAACTCCTCCATCGTGTAGGGGTTCCATAAATACATATTACCATCTCGACACCCGCTTACTAATGTATGACCGTCGGGACTAATAGCCACGGCGTTCACTGCATCGGGATGCTTTAATGTTCCTAATAAGTCTCCGGTTGCTAACTGCCACAACTTAATAGTATTGTCACTACTCCCACTCGCTAATATCTGACCGTCGGGAGCGATCGCCACGCTCCGCACCACATCACTATGACCAGTAAAAGTCAACAACTGCTTACCTGTTGCCACATCCCATAACTTAATTGTCTTATCTCCACTTCCACTCGCTAATACCTTACCATCTGGACTCATAGCAACCGACTCTACCCACGCAGTATGACCTTTCAAAAACCCTCTCATTTTTCCACTGTCGAGATACCAAACCTTTACCGTCTTATCACCATGACCGCTTGCCAATATCTGACTATCTTCACTAATAGCGATCGCCTGCACTGTACCCCAGTCTTGACCAAACCAACTCCCAAGAGTGCGCACCAACTTTCGAGTACCCAAGTTCCAAATTTTTATTGTACCGTCATTACTTCCACTGACCAACGTTTGACCATCTGGGCTAAAAGCGATCGCCTGCACCCATCCAGAATGACCAAATATCCAACCTCCCAGGGTACGGAATTCGCTACCACTTCCCAGACTCCAGACTTTTATACTATTATCTTCACCTCCACTCACCACAGTCTGACTGTCAATACCAAACGCTACAGCTCTCACTTTTTCACCATTATTTTCTAAACTTTCCAACGCTTCCCAAGAACTACCGACAGTCTGCATTAAATCTTTTAACACTTGTTCTGCTGAATGATAGCGTTTTTGTACCGACACCTGTAACATTTTATTAATGATGTTAGTCAAGGATGTACTGACAGGTCTGGGTAAATGTTGTTGCCATAACCATTCTTCACCATGACGCAAGTCGAAGGGGTCGAGTTGAGTCATTAACTGAATGCAGACAACACCTAAACTATAGATATCACTTGCAAATACCGCCTGACCCATTAACTGTTCCGGAGCAGTATATTCTGGGGAACCGATAACGGTATCGCTTTTGACGGTGGGGTTAGTAGAAATAGCTTTAGCAGCACCGAAACCGACTAAACATAAATTTCCACCCCAGTTATACTCGCTCCCATCAGCACCACGCCGAATCATATTTTCTGGTTTAATATCCCGATGAATTACTTGATTTTTGTGTATAAACTGTAAAACAGGTAGTATTTCTCCGAGCAATTTTCTAATTTTTTGCTCGTCAAATATACCTTGTTCTTTTAACTCTTGAGCCAAGTTTTTTCCTTCGATATATTCTTGTACTAAATAACGGTAAGATGGCAAAATAAAATAGGCTAATAAACTGGGGATTTGTGGATGTTTTCCGAGTTTGTCTAACTGTAATGCTTCTCGGCTAAATAATGTTGATGCTTTTTCTATTTCACTCAGATTTTGTGCTGCATTTTGGCCGGGAATGCCTACTGGTAAAAATTGCTTGATTACACAAAATGGTTTGGAAGGAATATCTTCGTCTACTGCTAAGAATGTTCGGCTAAATGTACCGATTCCAATTTGTTTTAGGAGCCGATAATGTTCTCTAAGAATTAGTTTTGCTCCGCAACTTTGGCAGAATTTATTTTTGTCTGGATTTTGGGGTTTTTGGCAGGAGGGATTATAGCAATAACTCATAAGTTGGTGGTTGGCAGTTAGTTAAATATTTATGTGAATTTTACAAAAATTGGGATTTTTATTTTAATAACCAGTCTACAGTTTAATTCTTTATTAATTGTAAATCTGGATAAAATTTATTTAGTGTTTTATTTAATTAATTATAAACTGAATGACCTATTGTTGGCAATTAGAGATTGAATGTATCAGGAAATATAAAAATGAGATAGGGAACAGGGAGGCATAAATCAAGAAAACTATTTCTAACTTAAAAATCTAGGAAGATATTTACGTCAAATCTTTCTATTCACCGTATTTTTATACTTTGAAGTATGACATTGTTGGATTTTAGTAACTCTTCATTCTCTTAAGACTTATTTGACAAACAGTCTGTAATAGACTTGATATTAATCATATTAAAAAGTTAGAGATTGGTTAAATATTCAAGCAGAGAAGCCTATTAGTTGCATAGCGCCAAGTAAATATTTAGGTATATTAAGCCTCATTACACTACAAACAAAGATTTTTTTATCACTAATTAACTATAAATAATATCATTTTGATAAATGTTTGCTACAAATGAATAGGGAATTTTTTAGGAGTCAGGAGTCGTAGGGGCGATTCGCGTTTGCGAAGCATTCCGCAGGAAATCGCCCGTACAGGAGTCGCATGGGAATTCCTTTAATACCATGTTTTAGGTCGGAAATAATCTTTTTTGTCAAAGGTACATCTTATTAAAAGTCTTTTTATCGCCCTTACCATTCGTAACATTCTTTTTTAAAATTGGTATAA
>JASJEE010000413.1 GCA_030064835.1 Microcoleaceae cyanobacterium MO_207.B10
AGTAACGGGGATTTATGCCCCGCTCCAAAAACATTTCGCCTTAAAAGGCGAGAATTTTAGACCCATTTTTTTTGATAAAATATTACAACATAAGCGCGGATTGCTATAGTATTTATGTTATTTATAATTTAATTGACTTTAAATATGCTGCATCGAACCCTACTGACAACTTCTGGCTTTGTTATAGCTTTATCAATTATTAATTCTGCCAAAGCGATCGCTCAGAATAAGGTATTTGATACTCATGTAGTTAAACTTTATAAAGACAAATTTATTGACTCAAAAGTTCCATCTTTTTCTCAGAATGTCTCTTTTTATCAACTTGAGAATCTGAAGAACAATACTGTCGATAGTTCTGGAAGTAATAATTTTGTCAAGGCAGATGTATTTGAAAGCGCATCAACCACCTTGAGTCAGTTATATCGAACTCCTGAACTGAACAAGCCTAGTAAAGAATACTATCATTCTTTATGTAAAAATTTGCTGCCTACAAATGATGGAAGTTGTCAGCAGGAAGTCTTAAATCTCAGTAGAAAATTAGAAGACAGTGCTACAGTCTCTTCAATTGAGAGAGTAGATCCGTACATAGAGCCAAACTATCAATTTACTGCCTTCTTCAAAACAGCAGTTGTTAACAGTTCAACCTTTGTATTATTTGAGGACTTAACTGAAGACAAAACCTCTACAGTTGTTTTCAGTAATTCAAGTATTTCCGAGCCAGAAATAACAAATCCTGTAACTAATGCAGCATCCCTTGGTTCACAAATTGTTGCTCAAGAAGAAATTGTTGAGTCAGATGTAACAGAGAATGAACCCGAAGAACGTGCCTGGAAGTTTGAGTTGACCCCCTTTGCTTTTGTGCCATTAAATGTTGATGGTGATAGCACAGTTGAAGGAGTAACCGCTGATATTAATATGGATTTAGGTGAGATTCTGGAAATCCTCACATTTGCAGCCTCTGGTCGTTTTGAAGCCTGGTATAAAAACAAATTTGGCATCATTTTTGAAGGTATATATTTAAAGCTTGGTGATGATGGGGAAGATATTATCAGCGGTCCCAGAGGACTCGTAGATTTGCAAATTGAGGTAGATGTAGAGTATGACCAGGCAGTTTTTGATTTAGCATTTGCCTACCGGACAGAAATTGATGATGGTGATGACGATGATAAAGTGAGTCAAGCAGGTCTTCCGGATGGGTACTTCGATATTATTGCAGGGGTGCGACTTCAGTATTTAGAACAAAGAGTAGACTTGAATACTGAAAGGTCTGGGCCGTTTCGTACTGTAAATGTTGAGAGAGATTTGGGTCAAGATGAAACCTGGGTTGAGCCATTGTTGAGTGCCCGTTTTAGGTATCAAATTTCACCGAAGTTTGCTATAGGTACCAGAGGAGATATTTCAGGATTTGGCATTGATGATCTATCGACAACTTGGCGAATATTAACTGGTTTTGACTGGGTGTTTTCTGGTGATACTTCTCTCAAGTTGGGATATGAAGTTTATAGCATTGACTATAAAACAAGTGACGATCAGTTTGGTTTAGATCAGTTTCAACACGGTCCTTATATTGGTGTTACATTTAGATTTTAGGGGTGTGTGTAAATAGGTAGTTTGAGAGTCTTCAACAATGAGTTATATCATGTCCGATTAAATAGTCGTCATTGCATTAGCGCAGCTTTGCGATAGCAAGCAACAGCGACGCAATCTCCTAAATCCCTGAGATTGCTTCCTTCCACTCCGTTCCAGTCGCAATGACTTGGCTATACTAATTAGCCGGATTTTATATCAGGATGCAAACTCAAGAAATTATATCATACCTGACTTCAATATAAGGAATCAATACCTTCCTCAACTAAGAAGCGGGCAAATTCAGGATAGTCACTTGGTGCGTGACTTCAATATGTAGCATTTTCTGCTAAAATACAAATCAACCTATCATCATATAACTCAGAGGAAGTATGTCGGATGTCACCATCAAAGACTTAGAAATAGTACAAACGCTATTCAACGAAGCAGGTTTAGATTATCAATTAGAATTAGAAGGTGGAAAAATATCAATTATGGGGCCGTCAGATATCGTTTCGAGCGAAGTAGGAGTTCGCTTAATTTCTTCTCTTTATGCTTGGATAAACCCTCGTCGTCTAGGGCGAGTATTTGACTCTGCGGGTGGTTTTATTTTACCTGATAGCAATCTCAAAGCACCAGATGTTTCTTTTGTCAAAGCCGATCGCTTGCCACGAAGCATCCGCTATTTTGCAGAAATGGTACCCGATCTAGCAGTAGAAATCAAGTCTCAAAGCGATAGAGTTCCCCCTCTGAAAAAGAAACTCCTAAAATATATTGAACTGGGGGTACAAGTCGCAATATTAATCGATCCTGATGAAGAAACATTAATAATTTATCGCCCCACAGGAGAACCCATTGAACTCGCAGGGGATGACATATTGAGCATTCCTGAACTATTCCCTGGTTGGGAAATATCCATTTCCGAACTTTGGCCGCCAGTCTTTGATGAGGAAGATTGAATAATTAATAATTAACAATTAATAATTATAGCAATTTTTTAAGCTGTGAGGTACAGATATTAGATCCCCCCTAACCCCCCTTAAGAAGGGGGGAACTTCAAAGTCCCCCTTTTTAAGGGGGATTTAGGGGGATCGTATTCTTATCAAGAAGAGGATGGGGGATCAAGGAATTTTTTTTCTTTTTTCTCCATGAATGGAGAGGCTTTATACCTTGATTTTTTGGTTAAGGATAGGTGAAAAAAGCAAGATCACTCCTTTTTACTAGATAGAATCTATGTTTAACAAAAGGATCGATCGCGCTATTCTAGACAAAAATAGAAATTATCAAAAACCTACTAGACTGACACAACTAACTGTTTCACCTTAAATGCTGCAATAGTAGGGGCGGGTTACGGTTCCCGAAAAATCAGCAGAAATTTTCATGCTTACTCTCAGATTTATATAAACCCGCCCCGCTAGACGCTGGGTTATAATATCATTGGGGGCGGGTTTATCTGATAATCTGTGAAAACTCCTTAACTTAATGGTGCAACCCGCCCCTAAAGAGTTTAAATCCCTAATGCACTATTTTTAGATGAAACGGTCTAGTAAGCAGAAAATTGTTAGTTACTGAGAATGTCTTTCTAATGCTAACTGAATCAAACAGTCTACTAATTCAGAAAAAGGAATTCCGCTAGCTTCCCAGAGCATCGGATACATACTGGTGGCAGTAAAACCAGGCATGGTATTAATTTCATTTATCAAAATTTCTCCTGTTTTCTCTACATAGAAAAAATCTACCCTCGCTAAACCTGCTGCATCCACCGCTAAAAATGCTTGGGTTGCCATTTCCTGAATTTGAGAGGCGATCGCTTGACTAACTTGCGCGGGAATAAATAAATCTGCTTTTCCTTCAGTATACTTGGTTTCATAATCATAAAAATCACTATCAAAAGTAATTTCACCAACTACGGAAGCTTTTGGCATATCATTACCCAAAACAGCACATTCTAATTCCCTCGCCTCGACACCAGCTTCCACAATAATTCGACGGTCATAACTGGCAGCATTATCTAAGGCAGTTTCCAATTCCGAGCGCGACCGCACCTTGGCAATACCTACTGATGAGCCTAAATTAGCAGGTTTAACAAAACAGGGATATCCTAAAGCGGCTTCAATATCATCACACAACTTAGGGAAAATACAAGGATTAGACCAAATTTGCGCTCGCGTCACTGCCTGATATTTGACCTGGGGCAACCCTACATGATCAAAAGCCATTTTCATCGCTATTTTATCCATACCCATTGCTGAACCCAAAACCCCAGAACCCACAAATGGAACCTGCATTAACTTCAGTAAACCTTGTATAGTTCCGTCTTCCCCATTCGGACCGTGGAGAACAGGAAACCACACATTTACATCTGCTGCTTGGGGGTGAGTTTGCCAGAGGTTAGAAGAGGTTTGTTGAATCTGAGATGAATCAGAATTATGATGACTTTCATCTGTTAGTGGTAATGATGGCAGGTTGCCAGAATCCAGAACTTTTTCTGAAAAATCACTAGGTTGCCAACGCCCATCTTTTTGAATATAAATTGGCATCAATTCATATTTGTCTGTATTTTCACCCTTAGTTAAGGCAGTAGCGATCGCTTTGGCGGAACGAATTGATACTTCATGTTCGCCTGAGCAACCACCGAATAATAAACCTACTCGTAATTTTGTCATTATCAGATTCCTTTACCAGAATTTTATTTCAGATAGATTATCATACTCAGGTTAATCAGTTATTATCAGAAAAAACTTAGGGAAATTTATTTTCATCTTTTTCTTAACTAATAGGAATCTCCACAGAGCGTAAAAACTCAGCATTTTCTTCTGGTACAGTTGTATTAATAAACATTCCACTTCCCATTTCAAATCCAGCAGCCAGGGAAACTCTGGGAACAACTGCTAAGTACCAATGAAAATAATCTGTCCGTTGTTCATCCGTAGGAATTGAACGAATAATATAATTATAATCAGGGTTATTTAATCCATAATAAAGTTTAGCTAAAACCGTTTTTAAATTATCAGCTAAATCTAGCATTTCTGACTCAGTAATTTCTACAAAAGATGACGCATGACGCCGGGGGAAAATCCAAGTATGAAATGGAGAAAGTGCAGCATAAGGAACAAATGAAACAAAATGTTTACTAGCATAAATTATTCTTTTTTCAGCCGCTAATTCATCTGCTAAAGTTCGGCAAAATATACATTCTCCAGTATCATCAAAATATCGCATTGCTTCTTGTATCCTAATCCGTAATTGATAGGGTACAATTGGTGTGGCTACTAATTGAGAGTGAGGATGTTCTAATGATGTACCTGCAGCTTTTCCATGGTTCTTAAAAATTAGGATAGTTTGAATTCGTTTATCTTGTTTTATTTGTGAATATCGGAGACGATAAACTCTGAAAATATTGACTATATCTTTAATGTCTAGAAGTGGAATTGTGACATTATGGAGTGGGTTTTCGATAACGACTTCATGGAATCCAACTCCTGCCATTGAGCGAAAACTTTTATCTATTTTTCTGATTTTTTCTCCTTCTGGAGCGAGAGCAGGAAATTTATTAGGTACTGCCCTAACTCTCCAACTATTTTTATCTTTGAGTCGGAATGATTCTGGTCCTGTAAGGTGTTCATTCCCAAGACAAAATGGGCAATCTGGTTGATATGATGGGATGACAATTTCCGATTTTTCGGGTTTAGCAAAATTATCAGGTCTTTTGGCTCTTTCTGTGGCAATAATAACCCAATCTCTCGTAATTAAATTTTGTCTTAGTTCAGTCATTGGTGTTTTAAAAATTCTGGGATTAATCTAACTTATTCAGATTTTTTAGTTATAGCACTTGCTGTTAGTGTGAGAAGTTATCGCATAGCTGAGGCAATAGAATATTAATAATTATTCTTCCTTATACTATAACAATTTAAGTCGTCAATAGTAGCTTCAAATCTCGATTCTTGACTATAGTCATTTGCAGCCCTATACATGATACTAATTAATATAGAATAATACTAAGTTTCTGTAGGAACTTTCTGAAAAAATATATGATTTTTAACAATTATTATCAATTTTTTGTCA
>JASJEE010000078.1 GCA_030064835.1 Microcoleaceae cyanobacterium MO_207.B10
ATTCAAATGCTTTACGGTTTAATCCTGTTAATGCTCTGAGTAACCTGTCTTGTTTTAAGGCTCGTTCAAGATTTAGCATTTTCCTGGCCAATTTGTTCTTGAATCATTTTACCTTATTTCCCAACAACTCTAATATTGGCCATGTCTACAATGATTTAGGAGAAAAACAAACAGCACTGAATTACTTAAATCAAGCATCATCTATATATCGACAAGTAGGGGATAAAGGAGGGGAAGCTTACACTCTCAAGAATATTGGCCGTGTCTACAATGATTTAGGAGAAAATGAAAAAGCTCTCTCATTGCTGAACCAAGCTTTACCTCTATCTCAAATGGTGGGAGATAGAAATAATGAGGCTACTATTCTATATGAGATATCTTTACTCAAACGCAACCAAGGCCACCTCACCGAAAGCCTCACTTTCATAGAAAAATCCCTAGAAATAATCGAAGACCTCCGCACCAAAGTTGCTAGTACCAAACTCCGCGCCTCCTACTTTGCCACAGTCCAAGATAGATACGAATTCTACATCGACCTCCTAATGCAACTGCACCAACAAAACCCAAACCAAGGCTTCGATGCCAAAGCATTCCACGCCAGCGAACGCAGTCGCGCCCGTACACTCCTAGAACTCCTCAACGAAGCCAGAGTCAATATCCGTCAAGGAATAGACCCCCAACTTGCCACCGCCGAAAAAGACCTGCAACAAAAACTCAATGCCATAGAAAAACGACGCATCGAACTACTGAGTGGAGAATATACCCCCGAACAAAAAGCCAACATCGAACAAACTAGAGACAAACTCATTGATGAATATGACCAGTTACGCAACAAAATTCGTGCCACCAGCCCCAATTATGCAGCCCTAACTCAACCCCAACCCCTTAGTCTCAAGGAAGTTCAACAACAGGTACTAGATGATGACACCTTACTCCTACAATATTCTGTGGGTGAAAAAGCCAGTTATTTGTGGGCAATAACCAAAGACAATATCCACAGTTATCAACTTCCTCCAGCAGCAGAAATCAAAAATGCTGCCACAGACTTAATAGGGAGCATCACCAACCCAAGGAAACGAGATAACTTAGCAACAGTAGATAGTGCAGCGGATGCACTTACGGAAATTATCCTTAAACCCGTTACCGATAAATTAACCAAAAAACGTCTATTAATAGTTGCCGATGGTATCTTACAATATATACCTTTTTCCACCTTATCAATACCAGGTACTACCACAGAAGGTGCAGGTTATCAACCTTTAATAGCAAAGTACGAAATAGTTAACCTACCCTCCTCTACTACTATTGCGAATATCCGCAATGGTACAAAATCCCGAAAACTTGCACCAAAAAAAGTTGCTATTATTGCTGACCCAGTATTTAGCACTGATGATGTAAGGGTTACAGGTAATACCACCACCGCATCCACAGCAACATCTCGGAGTAGTGCTTTACCACTGGAGGCGCAACAATTAGATAGAGCTGCCCGATACTTGGATATTGAGTGGAAGAGACTTCCCGCTACTCGCACCGAAGCCGAAGCAATTTTAGCAATAGTACCCGAAAACGAACGTATCTATACTTTTGATTTTGATGCTAACCGGGATATAGCTACCAGTGAGGAGTTAGCAAAATATCAGATTTTACATTTTGCCACCCACGGTTTTGCTAACAGTCAGCAACCAGAATTATCGGGTATTGTGATGTCGTTAGTAGATAAAAATGGTAACTGGCAAAATGGTTTCCTGCGACTGAATGATATTTTTAATCTAAATTTGCCAGCAGAATTAGTTGTATTAAGTGCGTGTAAGACGGCGTGGGGAAAGGATATAAAGGGAGAGGGTTTGGTAGGGTTGACAAGAGGATTTATGTATGCAGGGGCAAAACGGGTAGTAGGTTCATTGTGGTTTGTGGATGATGCTGCAACGGCAGATTTAATGTCGCAGTTTTATCAAGGAATGTTGTCAGAAGGATTATCACCAGGGGAAGCTTTGCGGGCGGCGCAGTTGAAGATGTGGCAGCAGGGGATGAGTCCGTATTATTGGGGGGCGTTTACGTTGCAGGGAGAATGGCAGTAATGCCGTTTTACGTTATTGTAGGGCCGACTGGCCATTCTCCCCTACCAACACATCGACACCACCGAAAAAGCTACACAAAATCAAACTGCTCACTACCCAATACCAAATCGGTATGATTTTGCACCTGAGCAATTAACTCTGGTTTATTTTGGTCTGCTACATAAAAAATTCTGGTATGATTTTCGTTTCTAGTTAACCGCAGTTCATAATCTTCAGCATTGCCATGGAGTTGAATTTGGTCTTCATTGGCATCAAAATCATAAATAATCGCTCTATCTTTTCCACCTCCGGTATTGCGCCGACGGTCGTCATAATAAACGGTTTCTGCATCCCCCAAGATAAAGCGATCGATACCTTCATTACCCCACAGTCGATCCACTTCACGAATTCCTGGCTTTCTGCCATCAGGATTAACCCCTATCAGTTCGTCATCACCCTCTAGCCCCCTGAGTCTGTCATTTCCTTCATTGCCAATAAGTATATTATCCTGACTATCCCCAGTGAGAATATCTTTGCCATCAGTACCCACATATTCGGCTTCTGTTTCTGCAGTAGATAGCCCTACATATTTGAATTGGTTAGAATCATCCAATGACAGCTCGGTCTGATTTTGCACTTGAGCAATTAACTCTGGTTTATTCTGGTCTGTTACATAAAAAATTCTGGTATGCTTTTTGTTTTGAGTCAGCCGCAGTTGATAATCCTCAGCGCTACCATGGAGTTGAATTTGGTCTGCATCAGGATTGAAGTCCTGAATAATCCCTCTATCTTTACCACCTCTTCTATTGCGCCTACCGTCGTCATAATAAACCCCTTTCTCATCCCCCAAAATAAAAGTATCACCGCCTCTGTTACCCCAGAGTCGATCTACTTCATTTCTGCCTGGATTATCTGCATCAGCATTAACACCAATTAGTATGTCATTATTTCTACGACCTCTGAGTATATCATTACTTTCATTGCCAATTAGTGTATTCTGCTGATTATCTCCAATCATGGTGTCTTCGCTATCAGTCCCTACAATAGCTCTAGCTTGTATCAGAGAATCAACTACTCCAGTTTGGTCATTGCTAGCGTTGAAGTTGCCAATAGCATTCCCGTCACCGATAGTATTACCACCACCACTAATAAAGGAGTTTTGCGACTGCGTAACGAAATCTACATCAGTGTTAACGTTGCCAGTAACAATACTAGAAGTAACTGTTGTGGAAGTAATAGAAGTATTTCCGAAACTAGCTATACCACTACCATGAGCGTCGGGAGCATTATTTTCGGTAATAGTAGTATCTTCGATTTCTGCTACACCGAAGTTGAAAACACCACCGCCGTCGGATGCTGCTGTGTTTTCTCTAATCGTGCTATTGGTAATAACGACAGTGGAAACTTTGCCAAAAACATTATCTTTATTGTAAATACCACCGCCGTCATCTCCAGCGCTATTACCAATAATGGTACTGTTTCTAATTTCTGCATTACCGAAATTGCTGATGCCACCACCGTCAGCGATCGCTGAGAGAGCTACGTTATTACTAATAGTGCTGTCAACAATTTCAGTGTCACCATATACAAACACACCGCCACCATCATTATTAGCAGAGTTACCAGTAATAGTGCTATTGATAATTGTAGTATTGCCGGGGGGTAAAGTGTAAACACCACCGCCAGTATCATTAGCAAAGTTATTAGAGATTTCGCTGTCGGAAATTTCAGCTTCACCACTATTAAAAATTCCGGCACCAGAAGCGTATCCTTCCATTGTTTGGTTATTTCTAATAGTGCTGTTAGTAATTGTAATTTTACCTGTTCTACTATTGAAAATACCACCACCATCCTCATTAGCTGTGTTACCTGAAACAATGCTGTTGCTCAGGGTGAGGTCTTCTCTGTTTAAGATTCCGCCACCATCTCCACCAGTATTAGAAACGTTTCCATCACTAACTATGACTCCATCAATGGTAACTTGACTTTGAACATTATTGTCACCATCATTAATATTCAATACACGAGAGTTACCGCCAGCATCAATTCTGACTGGGTTATTTTCATTACCATCAATATTGATATCTTTATCTATTCTCAGTTGCCCACTGGTGAGATTAATAGTTTCACCTTGAACATCGGGGGCAAAAACAATCGTACCACCTGGTTCAGCATTAGCGATCGCATCCCTTAAAGAACCTGGCCCGCTATCATTAGTATTAGTGACAATATCAGGCACAAAAAATACATCGTTAGGAATATTCTCTATCTCAGTATTCAACTTGACAATATCCGACAACTTGAGATTATCCAACCAATCTAAAACTGTACCATTTTCACCCAACTGCCACTGAGTCAAATCAGCATCATTTTCATACCAAAAGCGATCGCCATCCCGTAACCGTTCAAACTGGTCTTCTAAAATCGCCTCATTTAATTCACCAATACTAGCATCTGTTAAATTATCCTCTGACAACATTCCCACCCACAGGTCAATGTTGTCAACATCACCATAAAGTTCCTCTAGGTTTGCCACCACTTCCGGGTCAGAAGAAATGTCACCAAAATCATTTACCGTGGGTAAACCTAATACCGCCCGCACCTGATTATAATTTCCTAAACCATGATCGCGACCGCGCTGAATATTCAACGCTGCTAAATCTGTACCATTTGCCACAGGTCCCCCACCGGGGACGCCAGTAAACAACAGATCCCGCAGATCCTCTACTATTTTTGAGTCAGTTTTCTGTTGTACCTGGGAAGCCAAACCACGCAATACAGGTTCTATTCCCCCATCTTCAGTAATGCGTTCTGGTTGGAAAAAGCCTTCAAATAAGTCTAGTTCACCAACTGCAGCTGGAGTCCCATCTTCATCTAAACGTTTGAGAATACCGCTAACTTGACTATGACCTAAACGAAAAGCAGCAGTAGAAAATTCTGTATTGATACCGGGATTTACATTTGCATTGTAACCATTATAGGGGTCGATACTAACACCTAAAGCTGGTAAATATTCATTATATGTAATTGCCTGCATCTCTGCCCCGACTATTTTCCGCGCCCGTTGATAAATTTCTTCGTCACGAGCTGCGGAGTCTGAGGGCAAGTCCGTATGAGTAGCATCAATAACTTCAGCTAGACGGTTATGTTCTCGCACAAATAAAGTATGCAACGAAGTTAATACAGCGTGTTCATTTGCCCGGACATCACCAGCTATAAAAGTATTAGCACCAATAGCTTCATCCATTGCCATCTCTGGTGCATTGGGGTCGTCTCCCTTGGTAGGTAGTAAGTCTCCTGTAGAGTGTGTGCTAACTTTGAGTTTTCCCCCGTCAAAGCTGCGTAACCAGTTAGCCGTAGTTTCATCGCTACCGTAGACTTGGCTACCGTCTAACCAAGCGGTAATTTCGTTGGGTTGTTGTCTGGGGTTGCTGGTGTCAGTACCTGTGTCTGGGTCAAATAATGAACGACTAACAGGAATGAATGAACCAGGTGTGTAAACTGAGTCTCCTTGTGGGATAATAATGTTTGCACTTTCTGCTTCATTTCCTGATTGCAGAAAGGTATGAGTAATATCGTGGTCAACAAACTGTTCCCAAGCCCAGACGTAATCACTGAGATTTCGAGGGTCGGGAATAGATTCTTCTTGTTGGTTGAATACAGCATTACTAATACTTCGGGGATTAGGACCATCCGGATTAGCTAATTCTGAGATTCCGTCTGCATAAGCGACTTCTGTAAATCGCAGTAGATTTTCACCAGCTTTGCCATATTCGGGACGGTTTTGATTATTGTTGCTGCCATCAAATGTCCGAAAAACCATATTTTTTCTAGGTAATTTTTATAAAATTTAGTTGTAGTATTTAATTGCAAACAAGACTGATATTTTCAGGATATTTTCAGGATATTTTCAGGATATTTTTCGATTTTTAATGTTTATATAATTTCCCATAAAAACAAAAACACAGTAGATATCAGCAATTATATTAGATTAAATAATTGCTAATTGATATGCAGTATTTCAAGGCTTTAAAAAAGATAAAGCAATCCTAAATGAGGTTGTAATACTGATGTAAAAGGTCTGAATTAAATGTCTTATCCCAAATTGATAAATGTTTGCTACAAATATTATCAATCTTGGGTGTAGGGTGTGGGTTTTTGGCTGTGGTTAAATAATAATATAAACAAATAAAAAAGCAGATTATAAAAGAGAGAAAGTGGGAAAACTTTATTTATTTGTTAATAGTTGAAGTTTTCTCAAGCATAACATTCTTTTTTCACGCATGGTATTACAGTGCAGGCATCTTGACCGTAATCAGGCGTTGCTGATGCGTGGGTATGATTTATATTTATTAGCGATCGCTAAACTATTAAATAGTAACTATTCTAGATTGTTGAGTTTTTATTTTCATACCTTGATTCAGCAACGCCCGTAATCAGAGGCATCTTGCCCGCTTCGGGGACCTGATAACATCGGGAATCGCTGTATTTTTACTTTGGTTTCCACACCAAAGCCCTAGTTTTTTTATCAAATCATTTCATCTTTCTATATACTATCTATTATATTTTGAATGAGATAAAATTAGTTAGTTTAAGCAGGAAAAATAACTATCATTTCGCCTTTATTATCTATCTATTTCTATCTTTTATACCTGGCATCCGCAAATCTGCTAAAAATCATTAAAAACACAACAAAATGTAAGAAACCACAAATAATATTATGACTCTTACCAAATTGAAAAAGTAATGCTATGTTTGTTCAAAAATGCAATTATATATCCTCCCTACTCAGATTAAATTCTATTTCCAAATACTAGAGAGAAAATAAATATCCGGATTCCAAACCAAAATTAACTTTAACATACAGCAGATTTAGTCCTATATGAAGTAAAGATATTAACAATTAAATACAGTGTGGGCATCTTGCCCGCAATAGGAGAATTTTGCCCACTATGAGTGTACCTCACCAAGGTATAATTTGCTGTAAATTATCAAAAACAGTATGATTTAGCAAATATTTACAATCTTTTAACTGCATACAAATTAAAAATATCAGAACCCTGTAACATAGCTTCCTGTTCTATAGTAATCTGATTAAATCCATAATGAGATAGTAAACTTGTTATGCTTTCCACTCTACTATCCAGATTATGAACCTCTGCCACTACCTGTTTAATTTTCTGCCAATCATTCTCGGCAATACCTAACAACACCTCCAGTTCCCCTTTTTCCACATCCACTTTGAGCAAGTCAATTTGCTCAACCTCATACTCGCGGATAATTTCCGATAACGTTTTCAACTGACATCTCACAGATACAGTTTGTTTTAGTAACTCAGATAAGTGGGGTAAATTTTCTGGATAGGCAGTTGATAATACTGTAGCGTTGGGGTAATAGGTAAAAATTTTAGTTTGAGACTGATGAGAAATGGCGAACGGAAACACCTTTAAATTTTCTGAATTCAACCTTTGAATATTTGCTTGCAAGACTTGAAAAATTTCTGGGATAGGTTCAAAAGCATAAATCTTGATATTTTGGTGACAAAATTGATGTACCCAGAGAGTAAACAACCCAATATTTGCCCCCACATCAAATACTGTATCTCCTGGTTGCAACTCAATGCCATTTTGAAGATATTCCTGAACTTGACTATAAATAAAAGGCACTTCATATTCCCGCAAGCAAAAGACTTTAAGTCCATTGGGAAGAGTAGTTTCTGTAAGTGGGATTAACATATTTATCTTGGGTGGTAATTTCAGTTATCAGTTAGCCTCCTGCGGAGGAGCTACGCTAACATTAGTAACTCCTGCAATAGGGAGCTAAGAAAATTGGGAATTTTCTTTTTTATCCCCTTGAAAGATCAGGAGACTTGAGACTTTATTTATTAAGTCAATTTTAGTAATACTAAATTCACGCAAAGCTTGTGACAATAAAATATTTTGACAAAGAATCTAAATATTTGCACTTCTTGTATTAAGACCTAACAGCTATAACCAAGCAATGTAGTAATATTTTATGAAAATGCTATAAAAGCAGGACTTACGCATAACCGCCATATTTAGTAGGGGCGATTGGCCAATCGCCCCTACAGATCGTGTATAATTCGATATTTTTCGTAAGTCCTGAAAAGTTTGGTTTTTTGTACCTCTCTACTTTAAACTAAAAAGTCTAGTCCCTATTTAAACTAATTACTAAATTGAAATTTAAAAAATAATATGACTGCTACTTCTTTCGCTCAAGCAAATAAACTGTTTAAGGAAGGAAAACTAGAGGAGGCGATCGCTCTCTACAAAAAGGCCACTACTGAAAATAACCGATTCTATTGTTCTTACCACAACTTAGGAGACGCATTAATAACAGCAGGACGGATCGAGGAAGCTGCTGCTGCTTTTCGTGAAGCTCTGGCCATCAACCCCAAATCCACCTGGTCTCTCTATAAATTAGGGAAAATGTTAAATGAGTTAGGCCAGTATGAGGAAGCGGTGGGTTATTTGCGTCAAGCGGTGGAACAGATAACAGATATACCGGAGTTTTATTTAGATTTGGGGACTTGCTTGGCGAAATTGGGGCAATGGTCGGAGGCGGAGGAGTGTTTATATAAAGTGGTTCAGTTTTGGCCTGACTCTCTACCTCTGAATGAGCAGGCAAAACAGGTACATGGAGTTTCTGTAATGAAGTTCTATGTATCAGAGGGTTATTTTTATTTGGGAGAGATTAAATCAGGACAACAGCAATGGTCTGAAGCAGTAGAATTTTATCGTCAGAGTTGGGAAACTAATCCTGGTAAATTGGAATGCTGTATGGCTTGGGTAGCAAGTTTGGGTAAGTTAGGGCGATGGTCGGAAGCAGTGGAGTGTTTTCGTCAGAATAGATTTCTGTTTGGTGAGTCTGGGGAGTTTTTGTTTAAGTTTGGGCAAGCTTTGGGGCAGTTGCAAAAGTGGGATGAGGCTATTGTTGAGTATCGAAAGGCGATTAATTTGGGTTTTCCTGGATCTGAGGTGAGGCATTACTTGGGGTATGCTTTGGGGCAATTGGGTAGATGGGAGGAGGCGGTTGTTGAGTATCGGTTGGTGGTGGATATTAATCCGAAGTCAGCTCAGGTGTGGCATCAGTTAGGGTATGGGTTGATGAAGTTGGAGCGTTGGGGGGAGGCTGAGATTGAGTTGCGGAAGGCGGTGGAGTTGTATCCTAGCTCTGAGGTTGTCAAAAAGCATTTGGCGGATTCTTTGATTAACTTAAGTAATTGGGAGGAAGCTTTTGCTCTATTAGATTCAAAGGTTGAATTCAATAGAAGAATTCATGCAGAGCAAAATATTTCTGTTCATAAATGGGAGCAATATTTGGAGCTTGGTGATCGCCTTAAATTGCAGGGAAAATTCAAAGAAGCAATTCTTGCTTATCAAGAAGCTATTGCAGAAAATCCGTCACATTCTTGGTCTTATCATAATTTAGGAGATGCTAATTTAAAATTGGAGCAGTGGGAAGAGGCCGTTGCAGTTTATAAAAAAGCAATTGAATTAAATCCAGATTATTTTTGGTCGAGTTATAACCTAGCTGTTGCTTATCGAAAATTAGGAAGATGGGATCAAGCTATCAATTTTTATCGCCGAAGTATAGAGATAGATCCATCTGCTAATTTGCCCTACTTTTCTCTTAAAGAGGTTCTTACCGAAAGGTGGTTTTTGTTAATAGAGGAAGGAAATGCTTTACTGAAGGAGGGAGATAGAGAACTGGCTAACTGGATTTATGAGGAGGCTATTTTTCAATATCAGCAGTCAGCTTTTGTTCCGTATGTCAATATTCCCAAGGAAATTCCTGCAAAGCCATCTATAATTATAATCTTTAACGATAACTTAAGCCAATGCAATCGCTATAGAGTAGAGCAGAAAATAGAGCAGCTAGAGTATGCTGGTTTCTCAGTAACAAGCGTCCCTTACCGGGAAATGGCTAAGGCGAAAAACATGATGCATTTCCACCATGTTGTTATCTTTTTTAGAGTGCCAGCATTTCCAGAGGTCATGGATGCTGTTCTTTACGCTAAAGCAATTAATAAAGTTTTATTTTATGAAATAGATGATTTAATTTTCGATCCCGAGCAATATCCCGATCCTTTTGAAAGTTATGGCGGCCAAGTTGATCCTGAACAATATCAGGGACTCGTAAGAGGAGTGATGCTATTTAGAGAGATAATGAGCTTATTTGACTATGGAATAGCTTCTACTCCTTCACTCCTTCAAGAGATGGAAAAAGTTATTGCTAAAGAAGTTTTTCTTCATCGCAATGCTCTGGATAGCAATACATCTGATTTTTTACAACTAGCCCTTCCTAAAGTTAAGCGAGATTACATATCAATATTTTACGGCACTGGTACCAAGGCTCATAACGCGGATTTTGATGAATTGGCTGCTCCAGCGATAGCCCAGATTTTAAAAAATTATCCCCTAGTTCGATTAACGATAGTTGGTTATCTGACTTTGCCATCTATTTTAAAGGCTTTTGAAGATAGAATAGATCGCGTAAGTCCGATTGGAGATATCAAGGTTTACTGGGGTTTTCTTAGGCAGGCGGATATTAATATCGCTGTTCTTTACCCTACTAAAAATAATAATGCCAAAAGCGAACTTAAGTGGTTTGAAGCTGCTGTACTAGGGGTTCCTTCGGTTGTCAGTCCAACTCAAACTTATCTTGAAGTTGTTGAACCTGGGGTTGATGTCTTAGTGGCTAGTAACCCAGAGGAGTGGTACAGTAGCTTAAAACTTTTGATTACTGATGAAAAGCTGCGTAATTCTATTGCTAAATCTGCCGAAGAAAAGGTCTGGAAAAATTATAGTGTCTCTATAATGGCCAAAAGCATTAAAAGTATAATAATGGCGGGGATAGATAAAGCGATAGAAGGGGGCACTTTAGTACCTCGAACCAGCAAGAAAAAACTACTAATTGCTTGTGTATTTTATCCTCCACAAAGTATAGGAGGTGGCACTAGAATAGTCAGAGATAATGTTGATATTCTGCAGGAAAAATATCAAGACAAGTACGAAATTTCTGTTTTTACTACAAACAACGATTATCCTATTCCCTATGAGATTTCCGAATATTCTTGGCAAGGAATTCATGTAACCAAGGTCAGTACACCCAAAAAGAGGGGAATGAATTGGGAGTACCAAGATGGGAAAATGTACAGAATTTTTAGCGATTATCTTAAGTTTTATCAACCAGATATAATTCATTTTCATTCCGTGCAACGTCTTACTGGTTCAATATTAGAAGCAGCAGCAGATTTGCAGATTCCTTACTTGGTGACTATTCACGATGCCTGGTGGATATCCGATCATCAGTTTTTAGTCAATGAGGATGGTGTAGAATGCAACCTCCAACAGAACGATCCCTTGGTTGTAATTCAAGATACTGATAATGTCACTGAGTCTATTCGTCGCAGACAATATTTGAGGCAGCGTCTTAACCAAGCTAGTGCGGTTTTAGCTGTTTCAGAAACTTTTGCGGAATTATATAGATATAACGGTTTTTTTCAAACTAAATCTAATAGAAATGGGATTATGCCTAGAACCAAGCTGCCCCGAAAACCTTCTGCTAGTGGCAGGGTAAGATTAGCCCATATAGGGGGTATAACTGCTCATAAGGGGTACTTTTTGCTTAAGGAGGCTATTGAGCTGGCAAAACCTTCTAATATTGAAGTAATAGTGGTAAATCATAATAGCATGGGTACTACCTACGAAAATTGGGAGGAAACACCAGTGACTTTTATTCCTAAAATTCCCCAGGAAAAAATGCCAGAATTTTATAGTACGGTAGATGTACTAATGGCTCCTTCTATTTGGCCAGAAAGTTACGGTTTGGTGACTCGTGAGGCAGCAGCAGCGGGTGTTTGGGTAGTAGCTTCAAATAAGGGGGCACTGGCAGAAGATTTGATGGTTGGTAGCAATGGTGATGTTTTTAATCCAGATAACATTGAAGAATTAGTGGAAATATTGAGACGAATAGATCGAGACCCAGAGCGCTATCAGCAACTTGTTTCCTTGAATATTCCCATACGCACAACCGAGGAACAGGTTAAAGAATTGGAAGAGATTTATCAGTCAATATTACTAAAATATAACTCTTATATTGAGTCTGATGAATACCAATTAGCGGAAAAATAAAAAAATAAAACTTGGAGGTTTAAAGCTAGTGGAGATTTTAGGAAATAATAAGCCTTTAGTTGCATTGATATGTGGGTTTGAACACAGTGGCACAACTTTGGTAAGTGAAATATTAAGGCAACATCCACAGTTAGATAGTGGATTTGAGGGAGGTTTTTTGCTAAACGAAGAAGCAAGTAAATTTTTGTCAACAGAGCCTTTTTACACTAATTCTAAAGGTGGTTGGGGAATTAATGATGATGATTTAAGTTATATCTGTGCAGCAAATACTTGGGTTAGTGTTTACCGCAGGTTGCGAGAAAGAGCTTCTGTGATTGAGGATAAAAGTCTATTACTGTTTGATAAAACTCCCAGATATATGCAGCATTTAACTGACGTTCTGAACAGAGTTCCTAAAGTACCGTGCATAGTTACTGTCAAAGATTTCAGGGCTTTGATGTGGTCTTCTTTTAAAAGGACTAATTTTACTGTTGAAGAATGGTACGAAAAAAGGTTGAGGATAGCTTTAAACCATAGTTTGTCTTATGCCTATGGCTGGAAAAAAGCTATGAACACTAGCCTTCAAAATAGAATTTTGTTGGTACAATACGAAAATTTATGCCTTAACCCCGTGCAAGAGGGAAAAAAAATCCTTGAATTCTTGGGTTTTGAGTTTGATGAATCCTATTTATCTTTTGGGCAAGCAAGGTATCAGCACGTTTATGGAAGCAATGTTTCAACAGATTATTTAACAGAGTACAAAGATAATTTGCCCGATTATGTTTGTCGAGAGGTAGTAAAGCTAACTTATGAATATAAAGATTGGCTTTGGGAAGATTAGATTACCTTCGATCTGTCAATTGCAAGGAACTCATCTCTCATATTCTAATTCCATGGAGTGCCCAGAGTGTCTTAGTAAACATATCTGCAAAAATGGACATTGAAGATATAGGCAAAATTAGTCTGAGAAGCTCTATAATTCTATCTAGTTTAGAAACCCTAATGGAGAAGTAGCTGAAAATGAAGGTCATAAATAATAATAACCCTTTATTTGCTTTAGTATGTGGGTTTGAACATAGTGGTACAACTTTAGTTAGTGAGATTTTGAGACAGCATCCTCATTTAGACAGCGGTTTTGAAGGAGGATTTTTATTGAATAATGAAGCAAAAGAATTCTTAACTACAGAACCATTTTATACTACCAGTAAAAAAGGTTGGGGACTAAAGGATGAAGATTTATCTTATATATGTGATGCAGATAACTGGGCTGAGGTTTATTTGAGAATTAGGGAAAGAGCTGAGGTAATTAAAAATAAAAATGCTTTGCTCTTTGACAAAACTCCTCGATATATGCAGAAATTACCCCATGTTTTAGAGCGAGTTCCCGATATTCCTTGTATTGTAATTGTTAAGGACATCCGCTCAGTTTTTTGGTCTTCTTACAAACGAACAAAAATGACCATTGATGAATGGTATAAGAAAATTTTTAAAAGAACTTGTAATCATACTTTGTCTTATGCCAGAAGTTGCAAAAAAGCGATTGAGAAAGGGCTAGAAGAAAGAATACTGTTGATCAGATACGAAGAACTGTGTTTAGATCAAAAAACTCAGGTTAAGAAAATTTTTAATTTTCTTGGCTTGGAATTTCAAGAATCATATTTAACTTTTAATCATCCTAAATATAAAAATGTTTATGGTGGTAAAATTTCTACTCAATATTTAACAGAATATAAAGGTAGTTTACCAGAATATATTTGTGAAGAAATACTGGAATTAACATCAGAATATTCTGACTGGCTTTGGTTTGAAAAGCAAATAGTTAAGAGCGAAGATAATCTTCTACCAATTCAAGAATCTTTTCAGATAAAATTAAGTAGTTATTCTGAAGAAAAAATCCAAAAACAAAAAAATGTAATTCTATTACCAAATGTCTTAAATTTATCAAATCTTAGGGTTAGCTTACAGGAAATTCAGACTATTCATAAAACTTATTGGAAGCCTGGATATGGTTCTATCTCTGCTAAAGAAGCTATGTTCTTACAGGAGGGAATAGAAAAAAATAAACCTCAAAAATTTCTGGAACTTGGCACTGCATCAGGTCTTTCTACAGGATTTATTGCTATGTTTATGAATAAAAATAACAATAATACTGAATTATTTACGATAGACTTAGATGAAACTTTTTGGGCTGATAGAAACCAGAAAACTGGCTTCTTAGCAGAAAAAATATGCCCTAATGGAAATATAAATATCAATTACTTTCGCAACATGAACTCTACTCAAATTCCAAATTTATTTGAAGAGCAAAAGATTGATATGGCTTTCATTGATGCCAACCATCAACATCCGTGGCCTACTTTAGATATGATGTCAATCTTACCTTTTATGAATAAGGGTTCATTAGTTTATCATCATGATTTAGCTCTATATAAACACCAAGCTCCTATTTTTGGTATCGGACCAAAATATCTGTTCGATCAAATACCAGTTAACCTTAGGATAGTTACCCCTGAAGCCGAAGGAAATATTTATTATGTGATTACTCCAGATAATTATTTAGAATTAACTCAATCACTTATAGATTCACTTTATTTGCCTTGGACTATCAGAAGTAAAATATCAGAGGTAACTTTAGAAGGGTTCAGAAGTATAGCTAAAAAATTTTGGGGAAATGATTTACTATTGGAACTAGAAAAAGCTATAAAAAAGTTCAATTATTAATTTCCTATTTATCGCATTTGTTTGAAAAAAATTCTTCTAATTTCATAAATACAATATCAATTTAAAAAAATTATAATTTTATCCTAGTGGAGATATGAAAAAGTCAGATGAATATAGAAATTTTCTTGAATTTGCCAATCATGTAGTAGATTTTTCTTATTCTCAGAAGCTACAAGACTTGTGGGGTTTATGGGAAAATAGGAGTATTGAAAAAGGCTATTTTGTAGAATTTGGTGCTTTATCTGGTATCAATGTTAGCAACAGTTATTTAATGGAATTGTTAGGATGGGATGGTATTGTGGCGGAACCTCATCCTAACTACCGAGAGATACTTAAGAAAAACCGCAATTGTAATATTTGTTATGATGCTGTTTATTCTATTACGGGAAAAGAATTAGTTTTTAAAGCAGTAGTAGGTTCTCCTGCATTATCTACCTTAGAATTGTCATTGCCAGACGATCGGCAAAAGAAAAAAAGGGAAAATGCTCAAGATTACATTGTTAAAACTATCTCGCTTAATGACTTACTAGGGCAATTTAATGCACCATCAATAATTGATTTTATTTCTATTGATACTGAAGGTTCAGAGTTAGAAATTTTGTCTACTTTTGATTTTACAAAATATCAGTTTAGAAGTATCTGTATAGAATACGGAACAGAAGAAAAAAGAAAGAAAATATTTGAAATTTTAACAAAACAAGGTTATGTTCGTAAGTGGCAAAAATTGTCTGAACATGATGATTGGTATGTTAATCAAAAAATTTGTAATCCTGCATATGGTGAACTGAAATTGATAAGTAAAATCAGAAATTTAAAGCCTGATTTTACTTTTGCAGCTAGTAGGGAGAAAAAGAAGAAACAAATAGAGAAATTATTAGAAAAAACTCCAATTAACTTAGGACAAGTAAAGAAAGAAAAATATCGAAGATGTGCGATATTCCAGTTTGAAGCAGTTCATGAGGCAGTTATCCCTACTCTAGTTTATGTGTTTAACCAAAATGGTTATATCCCACATATATATATAAATGCTAGGTGCGAGAGCCAAAGAGGTGATATTTTCAGTCAAATGAGCGCTCTAGACTTTGAACTTTACTACTGGAAAATTGATAATCGCCAAGACTGGGAAGAATTAACAGAAAAAGCTCGACACCAAGATATTGAGTTTATCTGTCTTTCCACATTTCAATCTGATGGAATTGCGAAATGGGCAGATCAAGTAGGTAAACCAATTATTGGTGTTATTCATAATGTTAACCTATTCCTCGCATCAGAACATTGTCATAAAGTGTTTGCCAGTGGCAAACTTCAGGTGCTGACATTGGGGCATCATGTGGCTGTATTCTTACATCAGCGTATTGATAAAGAGCTGACAGATAGGGTTGGCGTTATTGAACCTGTTTTTTGGGGAGGTAATTTTGGAGAAAATAGAACCTCTTTAAATCAAGAGAAAATTGTAGCAATTCCAGGAGGTGTTAATTTCAAGACAAGGGAGTATAGTACCTTACTTGCAGTATTGGAAGATCAAGGGTTACGCAAAGATATTAATGGCTTAGTCTTTAAAGTGCTTGGTGGTGGATCAGACCGTACTATTCTTGAGCAAGAAGTAGCAGAGCGTGGCCTTGAGTCTCATATTTTGTTTGCTCCACTAAGTCCAAGTGGCATGGTTTTATACAAAGATTATTTTACAGCATTGCAAAGTGCGACATTTCTATATCCATTAGCACCTCTATCGTTTTACCATTATCGAGAACATAAGATCACCTCTGCTATAACGACTGCTCTTGGCTTTAACCTGCCGATAGTGTTAGATCGCTGGACAGCTCGTACTTATCGTGTTCCGGCCTTGGTTTCGGACGCTACAGTTGCGGCTAGTGTTGCTTGTCTAGTTGCAGTGGAGGAAACAGAAATTACAGCCAAACGACAGGCTATGATAGATTACTATCATGCTAGTCTAATGGAAGGTACAGAAGAGTTAAAACGAATTATCTGTGCTATAGCTTAATATATTAGTCCTCGAATACAGCATATTTCGGGCAATGATGTACAAGGTAAATGGTAAAAACATTATATTGTCTACATCTTGCCTGTGCAAGTTTATCTCATAACAACGGTAAGAACTCTCAATATTACTTTTTTAATTGACTTCAAGATTAGAAATAATAAGAAAGTTTGTAACTTTGGCATAGTGAGTATCTTTCCAAACAATATCATAACTATTATCTTGTCTCCAGGTCTCAAATTGCTCTAAATTTTCATTTCTAATTTCAATGAATAGGTTTGGTTTATGTTGAGCAATAGTTGACTTTAAACCATCTAATACTTCAAATTCTAATCCTTCAACATCAATTTTAATGAAGGAAGGATTCAGTTCTAGCAAAACTTCGTCACCGGTGATGAGTTGGGTTTTATTGAAATTACTTTTCTTGGCTTCAGAAAAATCACTTGTATCCTGCATCGGTATCACACGGGAACCACCTAAGTTGTTTGCACCTCCGCGCCAAACCATTGCTTCTTTTTTTTCATTTGAGAGGCCAAAACCAATATATTTTCTTTCTACATTAATACATTCATTTAGGTCGAGATTTTTATTAAGAATTTCTATGGCTTCCTTACATGGTTCAAATACAATAATTTTTGAATTGGGAAAGAATTTTGAAAAGAATACAGCATGGTTTCCTACATTAGAGCCAATATCAATAATTAAATCACCATCATTAATATATCCAGACATTTGTTCCAGTTCAGGATAGTCAAAAAGTTTTCCTTGAACGTGCATTTTTTGGATAGCATCATTCGGATTTTTTACAGAAAAAGCCCAATCAATTCCCTTGAATGAAAAACGATGAATCTGCATCTTAAAAATCCACCTTAACCTGAAATTTTATCAAAAATCCTACCACGACCGTGATTTTTATGTCAACTGATTAGCCTGCTTCAACAATTGGCCAGCACTCATCCCCTCATTACCCATAAAAACTCAAATATACATCTATTCAAAAATAGTATCTTATCCTGAAGCAAAATCCTCTC
>JASJEE010000409.1 GCA_030064835.1 Microcoleaceae cyanobacterium MO_207.B10
GGCACTACTTCAATCTTAATTCATCCTCCAAATGCCAAAAACGAGGAACGCTGAAAGCTGATAGCTGAGGGCTGAATGCTTACAATAATAGTGAATATATATTATGAATTATACAGTAACTAAGTCAGCATTTAGGAGTCAGCAGTCAGTGGTCAGCTAGCCTCTTACATATGAACTGGGTTATCAGCTAAAAATCCAAGGATTTAAGTCAGCCACTATATACTTAAAACTATATTTGAAAATTTAGTTGTGCGTGTTAATGGGGATTTTAATTGCCTATTAAATATCTTCAGAAGCTAATTCCTTACTCTTACTTCAAAGGATTAAAAGTATTGGTAAAAGCTGATCAGTTAACCTTAGCTGAATGCTTAGATAACTAATTATCATAATTTTATATTATGCAGAAAAAGTCTATACATTTATTAAACCTACAAAAAAAACCCATTCAAAAGTATAGTCAGAATGGAGTTTTTCAGATATTTGCCTGTAGTCTACTTAATATTAAAGAAATACACCATAAACCCGTTGATTAATTAGAAGGTAAAATTACAGTATCAATTACATGAATTACACCATTGCTTGCAGGTACGTCTGCTTTAACTACTTTGGCATCTCCCACCATTACACCTGCATTGGAAACTTTAACATTTACTTTACTACCTTCTACAGTTTTAACCATTCCTGATTCCAGGTCACCAGACATTACCTTACCAGGAACTACGTGATAGGTTAGGATTTGTACCAGTTGATCTTTATTTTCTGGCTTTAATAACTCTTGTAATGTTCCCTCTGGTAGAGCTGCAAATGCTTTGTCAGTGGGAGCAAATACTGTAAATGGGCCGTCTCCTTGAAGAGTTTCTACCAAACCAGCAGCTTTGAGTGCAGCAGCTAAAGTATTGAATTGACCTGCTTCTGTTGCAGTTGCCACAATATCCTGAGACTGAGCAATTTGTATCGTTTGGTTAACTACTGGTTGAGTAGAAGATTTTTGATAGAAGTTAGCTACTGCGGGTAGACCGAAGAAGGCGCTAGTACCTACTAATCCTAAAACAGCAATCGCTCTTTTAAACATACTTATATTTTGGGTATTCATAACTAACTTATCCTTACCTTTTGTTAAAAACTGTAAACTTTATTTACATATCTTAGCAAAATTTTCATAAGTGTCAAGATAATCTCCATAAAAAGACTAGATATTGAAGTTTCGATTTTCAATTTCTTCCCAGAGAATCCGGAGATACCTGGTTAAATCCATAACTCAAGACTTCAATTACAGAACCTTCCTGTGGTAAGTCAGCTTTTGTAATAGAAATCGTATCCTGATTGAGAGTTCTAATTGGAGTTCCATCCATGACATTAAGAAAATCTTCGAGAGGAGCAATTTCACAACTAGCTTGATCGGCAGCTTCAGTTTTATAGTGAGTAGGAATTACAAGTCTTGGTTTTAGAACTTCGAGAGCTTGTTTTGCCTCTACAGGAGTATAAGACTTTGGCCCTCCTCCCACAGGAATCAATATTAAGTCTGGACGACCAATCAAAATCCGTTCTTCAATGCCAATTGGACCTGCCAGCCCTCCTAGATGTAAAATCTTAATCCCAGCCTGTTTCCATAACCAAGCGACATTTGTTCCGAACCGACGCCCACCTACTCGATCTTTAGTAGTGCGAATTCCTTGAATTTGCCTACCATTAACCTGATAAACTCCAGGTTCATATAACAACATTGGTGGGGGATTACTTGTAAAACCTTCTACTACTCCCTCATCTAATAATCTACTGCTAATTAAAATTAAATCTGTGGCTACTTTTGGGTCGCGATATCCTGCAGTACAACCTATTTGACGAAAGGGATTTACCAATACTTTACTACCACCGCCTTCAAACAAAAAGCAAGTATGTCCCAACCATTTGACTGTTAAAGATTCTCCTGTCTGAGCTTGAGAATTGTCAAATTTAGATGTCAAACCAGTTCCAATTACAGCGAATAAACTTGCTTGTGCATAACGTATAAATTTTCGCCTTTTCATCTTGATTTTTTTACTTTACTTTATTTGATCAGACTAATTTCCATTCTTAATCATATAGCAATCCTAGATGAAAGGTTGTTAAATTTTTGAATGAAATAATTCCGTATTTCTACCATAGACTACGCTCGCTATGGTGAAGTATACTTCTGATGAAAATTAATCACTAAAATTAAACAAAATATGGCATTTATTAACAGCACAGTTGGGGGTAAATCTTTCTATCAATCCGAACCACTTATAGCTCGCCTCAGAGGAATTATTAGAGATTATCCTGAAGGTGTTGGTATTCTCAAAGAGTTAATTCAAAATG
The DNA here is from genome assembly GCA_030064835.1 of Microcoleaceae cyanobacterium MO_207.B10. Taxonomy (GTDB): domain Bacteria; phylum Cyanobacteriota; class Cyanobacteriia; order Cyanobacteriales; family Microcoleaceae; genus JASJEE01. The sequence continues at coordinate 2,338 of JASJEE010000409.1, forward strand.
CTGACGATGCCAAAGCTACAAAAGTTGAAATTATTCTCGATTGGCAAACTTATCAGGCTAATATTTTACCGGATAATCGGATGAAAAAACTGATGGGGCCGTCAATTTTAGTCTACAATAATCAAGTTTTTCAAGACAAAGATTTTGAGAGTATTCGGAGTTTAGGACAAAGTAAAAAATCTCAAGACTTGCACAAGACTGGTCGTTTTGGAGTAGGCTTTAATGCTATTTATCATGTGACTGATTTTCCAAGTTTCATATCTCGGCGCAGTCTCATATTTTTCGATCCTCATGGTGCTGCAATTCCGGGAACTTCTATACAGGAACCGGGTAGAGAATGGGATGTAGTTGCTGATAAGTGGTATGAACAATATCCTGATTTTATGAAAGTCTATGAACCTGGTGGGTTGTTGTTTGGTACAGAAGATTTTCCAGGAACTTTATTTCGTTTACCCTTAAGAACAGAAATACAGGCGAAAAGTAGTGAAATTAGGAAACAAGCTTTTACGGAATCGAATGTTAGAGAATTAATTGAGGAGTTGATTAAATCTGGAGAAGAAATTCTGTTATTTCTCAAATCAGTTAGAGAAATTCGTGTTTATGAAATTCCGGCTAATGGTAATGGTAAAAAATTGGAAATTCTTAGCATAACTACTCAAAATATTCCGGAAGTAGAAACTGCCAGACAAAAATTATTAACAGCAATTCCTGATGATGTAAATACTTTAGTTGAAGAATGTCAAAATAATCCGACGGCTCTAACTTCAATTTCTTATCGCCATGAAATAAAAACCAGCACACCAGAAAAAACTATAAATTCAACTTGGAGAATAGTAGGAATTATTCGGACTGATGCAGAAGGGGAACTGGCAAAAGTTATTAAAGCTATGTATGAAAGTCAGGAAAAAGTAATTCCTTTTGCGGGTGCTGCAGCGCGAATTTTTAGTAGCAGTAGCGATGGAAATATCACAGAAGTAGAAGGAAAAATATATTGTTTTTTGCCCCTACCTTTGGAGTCAGAATTACCAATTCATATTAATGGCTTTTTCAACTTAAATAGTTCCCGCGATAATTTAAGTAGTGACAGTGGGCAAACAGGAAAAGACCGCCCCAGAGCAATTTGGAATTATCTACTTGTGCGCCATGTTGTTGCTCATGCTTATGCAAATTTAATTACTGACTTAGTAGAAGATATTGGCAAATATCAGCCACAAAAATTTTATGATTTTTTCCCCACCAAACAGATTACGACTAGCAAGGCTCTAGAACAACTATATCTTTTTACAATAAAGCTTTTATATCAGCGAAATATTATTCAATCTGCTGTAAAATATCCAGAATTAAAATCGGAAAATAGCGAGGAACCTATCGAGTCAACAAAATGGGTAACTCCTGCACAAATTAAAGTTATACCTAACAGTTGGCACAGTAAATTAGTTGCACCTTTAAGTGTTGATCAAATTGATATTCCTGAACCATCATTATCAGAAAAAATCTTATCAGCTTTTGCTGAAGCAGGTTATCCAATGGCAAAATTTACACCTGCTAATTTAAGGAATCATTTAAAGATGAATAAATCTTTAGGTTTACCATTAAAAAATGCTCCTAAAGCTAGTCTGAAAAATCGGCAGTGGGTAATAGATATGCTTGGTTATTGTGTGGATGATAATTACCAAAATTTGCGGGGTTTACCATTAGCTATTTTGGCTAACAATACTCTGGAAGTGTTTGGCTATGGCTCTCAAGAGACTATCTATATTCCTACTTCAAAGATTCAAATAGAAATATTTATAAATTATCCAGAATGGTTTCTACATTCTGATATGTGCCAGCAAATATATCTAGGTAATAAACTAGGAATTTCATATATGAATCCTACTAACGTTGCCAGAATGTTAATTAATATAATTGACTCAAATCAATGGCAACCTCGTGCCAAAGATTTCCCTAACGAGCAGTGGTTAATTTTGGTTTATCGTTACTTTACTGGAGTAAGTAAAGGGGATTTACCTATGGATGAGTTAAAGAAAATTCCATTAGTTCCTGGAAATGATGGTCAGCTTTATCAAGGTGGTTTGGTTGAGACTCCTTTATTGTGTGGGGATAATTTTGATGAAAAAATTATTGCCACAATCAAATATTTTGGCGTGAGTTTTATAGAAGTATCTACAGAACTTCAGAAGGCAATTTATAATTTTGTCCAAAGACATCCAGAAACACTAATTTGGAAAACTATAGCACCAGATGTTTTAGATAGTTTATATGAAATTTATGAAAGTCAGAGTTTGCCAATTTATCATCAAAAGCATTATACAAATTTGCTAAATTTTTTGGCAGAAAGTACCTGGCTTAATGGAGATAAAAAATATAATCCTGAAAGGAAAGAAAAACTACGTCAGTTACCAATATATTTAACTGTCGCTGATGAGATTATCAGTCTGGATGAGGAAAGTGTTTATCTGCCTGGTGAAGGATATCAACCGCCAGAAGTTGTCGAAAATTTTCGACTTTTAAAACTAGGCATAACTCACTATGAGTGGATGCCTCTATTTAACTTTCTTGAGGTTCCTATTTTAAGTAGGGCAAGATTAATTATTGACTGTTTATTACCAGAATATCCTACCCTTGCTTATGATGAACAACTCATAGTTATAAGTTGGATTCGCGAGAATTTGGATAAAGTTATAACAGATTTAGAATTAGAAGCAGACTATGAAAGTTTTGAGCTATTTAAACAGCAAATAAAATCTGCACGTTTGGTACGATGTACTGATGGAAGATTACGCTCGGTAGAGTCAATATATAGTCCTGAAATTGAAATAATTCCGCAAACTATTGGAGGTCAAGCTGCTATTCCAGATATGAATTTTTACTCTGATAAACCTGGTGAATGGCTTGATTTCTTTGCCGAGCTAGGTATGAGAGAAATTCCAACTGTGGATGATTTATTAGTTTGTATTAATAATTTGATGCAAAAAGCTAATCGTTTTGGCGTAGATTCGGTTAGTGAATCTTTACTGAATATTTTTGACTATATTGTAGATAACTGGGAAGATGTAAAAAGTGAAAAATTGCTCCAAAATCTCAAACAAAAGTCTTGGCTTCCCGCCGAAAATAACCCTGAAGTATTGCATCAATATACAGCGGCTTTAATACCTGAACCTAAATTATATAGACCCCAAGATTTATGTTTTATGGAGGAGGCGAATTTAGTGGCTAGTCAAAAACCAATATTTCCATGGAAAGGGAAATTATTAAAGTCGAATATT
>JASJEE010000079.1 GCA_030064835.1 Microcoleaceae cyanobacterium MO_207.B10
GATATTTTTTTCTATCTGCCACATATTTTTCTGATTTTTGAATGTATGAAGCTTTATAAACATTAGAAATCCGTTGATTATTAATAATCATATATAGCTCTAAATTACCGAAAAATAAAGGTATAAAGCCTCTCCATTCATGGATAAAAAAGAAAAAAAAATTTTGCCAATCCTCTTTGTTTATAAGAAGAGGTAATTCTCAATTCTCAATTCTCAATTCTTGAATTATTCTGCTTTTTCTGCCAGTTTTTCATCATATTTTTGTTTTATTTCTTTAACCAACTCTGCTTCATCAGAATTATTATTTGCCCAAATTTCTCGGTCTTGACGAATTTTTGCTAAATGAGATTCAATATTTTCTGGATTAACTAAAACCCCAAAATCTTCTGGAACATCTTCTTGTTGATAATCAAGAATTCGGTTCAAAATTAAATTCCCTACTTTCGGAGTGTAATGAGAATTATCTGTATAATTTTCCATTTCATTATAGATAGGTTCAGATGTGATACTGTTGTATCCAGAAAAATCAAATACAGGAGTAATTTCTACAACTTTACGTTTCCATTTTTCAAAAGTTGACCATTCACCTGTTGCTCGAATTGCTTCCCACTGAGTTGCATGAGAGGGAGAAATAAATGAGATTAATTTGATTTGATTTTGTTGACATAAATCTACGATTTTTTTCAATTCAGTTAATTCAGTAGGTAATTGATATTTAGCATGAAATCCATAATAAACATTGATACTATTTTTAAATCTCCACTCAGTTTTTTCTGGGTCAGGATTTCGATATGGCATAAATCCATTTTCTCCATAACCAATATTATCTGGCGGATTTTTTTTACTATCAACTATAGTTTCTTTACTTGCTAAAAGTGCATCTGAAGAAAAGGTAATGTTGACAAAATCTGCTAAGGAAATATGTCGTTTTTCTAATCTATTTTCAGAAAAGCTTGGTTGATTTTCTAAGAATGTGTTGAACATAAAAAAATCTAACCCAAGAATAATAAAATCTAATTCTTTCTGGTTAGCGATCGCGTGTTCTATATAACGTCGTAATTCATAAATATTCAGACCATTCAAAGATAAATTATAAGCAGTTTGCTCATTTTCTAATGCTGGATGATTTGGATCTAAACCTTGTTTTGTTCTGGATGAACCAATCAAAATTGTTATAGGTTTAATACGAATAATATCATTTGCTTTAAACAGGCGATCGCTATTATCTTTCCGAGGTTTTGAATGATTTATTCCTAAGAAGTTGGGAGTATTAAATACATCATAAGGATCGACAAGAATATTGAATACTCCTACACCTACTATAGGGAGAAATGCCGACAACAAAAATATCCAATTATATCGGCGATATTTTTTTCTATTTCCCACAATTTTTTCTGATTTTTGGTGAGATGAAGCTTGGGAGTAAGTAGAACTAAGTTGATTATTAACGCTCATATTATAAATCCAAGTAAAAGTAGACTTCAGTTAATTTAATATCTTGAATATAATTTTTATCTAGTTTTTTCTGCTAACTTTGCATCATATTTTTGTTTGATTTCTTTGACCAACTGTACTTCATCAGGATTATTTTTTGCCCAAATTTCTCGGTCTTGACGAATTTTTACGAGATGAGATTCAACATTTTCTGGGTTAATTAAAATTCCAAAATCCTCTGGAACTTCTTCTTTCTTGTAAGATAAAATCCGATTCAAAACTAAATCGCCTATTTTCTTAGTGTAATGAGAATTATCTCTATAATTTTCCATTTCATTATGGATAGGTTCAGATGTGATACTGTTGTATCCAGAAAAATCAAATACAGGAGTAATTTGTACAACTTTACGTTTCCATTCTTCAAAAGTTGACCACTCACCTTTGGCTCGAATTGCTTCCCACTGAGTCGCATGAGAGGGAGAAATAAATGAGATTAATTTGATTTGATTTTGTTGACACAAATCAACAATTTTTATCAATTCTGTTAATTGAGCAGGCAATTGATATTTAGGAAATCTATAATAAAGATTGATACTATTTTCAAATCTCCACTGAGTTTTTTCAGGATCTGGATTTCGATATGGGATAAATCCATTTTCCCCATAACCAATATTATCTGGTGGATTTTTTTGACTATCAACTATAGTTTCTTTACTTGCTAAAAGTGCATCTGAAGAAAAGGTCACGTTGACAAAATCTACCAAGGAAATATTCTGTTTTTCTAATCTATTTTCAGAAAAGCTCGGTCGATTTTCTAAGAATGTGTTAAACATGAAAAAATCTAACCCCAGAATAATCAAATCTAATTCTTTCTGGTTAGTGACTGCGTGTTCTATGTAACGTCCTAATTCATAGGTATTAAGACCATCCAGGGATAAATTATAAGCAGGTTGGTCGTTTTCTAATGCTGGATGATTAGGGTCTAAACCTTGTTTTGTTCTAGATGAGCCTATCAAAATAGTAATAGGTTTAATTCGAATAATATCAGTTGCTTTAAATAAGCGATCGCTATTATCTTTCCGAGGTTTTGAATGATTTATTCCTAATAAATTAGGAGTATTAAAAACATCATAGGGATCGATAACAACATTAAATCCTCCTGCAGCTACTACAGTTATAAATACTGATAAAAAAAATATCCAATTAAATCGAAGATATTTTCTTTTATTACCCACAATTTTTTCTGATTTTTTGGGATATGAAGCTTTAGAGTAAGTAGAACTAAGTTGATTATTTGTACTCATATATATCTAAATTATTAAAATTGGAAATAAAGAAATTCAGACACGCGATTCAGAGATAATAAAGCTGCACTTGTCAGTACACCAATCCAAACTGCCCAACACCAAGTCGGTTTTAACTTTGCCAAAATTTCCTGAGTATTCGGTAGGAAACTTACAGAAAAAGTTAAACATATTAAACCTAAAATTGAGAAAGTTTTACTCTCCCAAAGTTTTGGCAAATAAGTCATCTCTGACCAAGATTTAAGTTGAAAACCAAAATTAGTTAACACAGATAATTTACCTTTAGCTTCTCCTGGTATAACAACTCCATTAAAACCTGCCATTGTCTGTAAAATATCTAAACCATCCTGAATATTTTGCGCTCTAAATAATACCCAACTAGCTACAACCGCAACAAATGTAATTACCCATGCCAATATTTTCGGCATCGGAATATTTAACTTTCGCCACCAATGATTAATAGATAAATAAACACCATGTAAACCTCCCCAAATTACATAAGTCCAACCTGCACCATGCCATAATCCACCTAACAACATTGTTGTCAAAAGATTACCATAACGACGCACTTCTCCCCGACGACTTCCACCCAGGGGAATATATAAATAATCTCTCAGAAAATTTGATAGAGTAATATGCCATCTTCGCCAAAAATCACTAATAGAAGTAGCCTTGTAGGGAGAGTTAAAATTAATCGGTAATTTAATATTAAACATCAACCCCAAACCTATCGCCATATCTGAGTAACCAGAAAAATCAAAATATAGTTGAAAAGTGTAACTTAAAGCTCCTACCCAAGCTTCAATAAAACTCAACTCTGAAGCATTATTAAAAGCTAGTGCTACCCAAGGCGATATATTGTCAGCTATCAAGACTTTTTTACATAACCCCAGACTAAAAAGACTCAAACCCAAAGCCATATTTTTATGGGAAAAAATAAAATTACGCAATTGACGAAACTGAGGAATAAGTTCATCGTGACGTAAAATAGGTCCGGCGATTAATTGGGGAAAGAAAACTACAAAAAAACTATAAGTAAGTAAATCATAATTAGTCTCTCTTGTTTCCCCACGATAAGCATCTACCAAATAAGCTATCTGAGTAAAAGTATAAAAAGAAATTGCCAAAGGTAAAATAATTTGCCCAGCATTCAAATTTGTAGAAACTACTGAGTTAAAAGTATCCAAGAAAAAGTTCGCATATTTATAATAGGAAATTATTGCTAAATTAACAGCTATACCTACCCAAAGTAAAATATTTGCTCGCTTACTTTCTGGTTGAGCTTCAGCAATAAATTTTCCCATTTGAAAATTCCACAAAATTGAAATTATCAAAAGAGGTAGATAAGCAACATTCCAATAACCGTAAAAAGCAAAAGAACTACCAGTCAACCAAACCTTAGCAGCTTTAATTAGACCAAACTTGGTTAAAGCAAAGAATATAATCAGAGTTAAAGGTAAAAAACCAAATATAAAAACATAAGAGTTAAATAACATACCTAATCACTTTCTCCATAAATATTAATCTCAACCAGATTTTTCCTCAAACTTTTCTTGTACCAATAACTAGCAGTCCGCCAAATTTTAGCCGCCTTAATTAAACCAAACTTGGTTAAACCAAAGAATATAATCAGAAGTTAAAGGTAAAAAACCAAAGATAAAAACATAAGAGTTAAATAACATACCTAATCACCTTTTCCCTAAATATCTTTTTGCTCATCTGAACAAGATTTTTGCATCACACTTTTCTTTTCCACAGTTTGTGTTTCACCAGGTGGTACAGTTCTTTCATCTATAAAGAAAATATCCAAACTTTCTAATTTTTCCGCACCCTGATTCTTTTTATTCCACTCACGACAAACATACTCTGCATAATAAGGATAAAGTTTTCTACCAATCGCTCTATTTAAAGTTATAAAATAACTCCGCCACTGCATATTAGAATACAATCTATTAAATTGCTTCATCGTCGGTTTATCCCAACTTACTGGCTCTCCTTTTTCATACAAAACATCAACTTCATTACCATTTTCCAACTTACCAGGAATAACGTGCCAACCATCATCTCTCGGTGGAGCAGGTGCAAAAATACTCCAAGATTGGTCTAACTTTGTGAGCTTACCAATAACGTCTAATTTTTGTACAGTGCGGCGTTTAAATAATTTGTCAGCTTTAGTAATTAAATCCTGTTTTTTTTCTTCTCTTCTGTTATATGTTTGTTGAACAAAACCTTTTACATTCCAAATCAAAGTGTAGATAAGTAGTAAAAATACAACAATATTTAAACCTCGATAAGGGCGTATATCTAAAGGACGAAATTTAAAAGGTTTAGTAAAATTTCCGGCAAATTTTCTATTGTTGGCAATAGCTTCATAAAATTTAGTTCCGAGAGGTATTATTGATGGCAAACCCATCACAAAAGCCAAAGGTTTAAATATAGGAGATAAACTAAATACATAAACCAAAGCTTCCCATTTAAAACGTCGATTTTCTTGCCAGTCTACCACCACCCAAGAATTTTTTTCCTGCATATCAGCATAGATAGATTCATCAGTTTGACAAGTCGTTAATGGCGTTCCTGGCAAAATTAAAAAAGTTCGTAGCAGATAAACAACCTTCTTGCAAAATCCACAATCTGCATCATAATAAATCTTTAATCCTTGCCGTTCATTTGTCTGAATTTTTTCCTGCCAATTATCCCATACTGCTGTAGGAATAAAAGCAAACCAACTAGCAATACTTAAAAATGGAAATATTCCCAGAGTAAAACACAAACCAAAACTAATATGTAAAAGAATAAAAGAAACAACAGAAACTGAACGGAAAAACGTAATTGCAAAAGGAATAAAAATCATAAAAGGTCCTAACCATTCAAACCAAAGAGCTGCCCAGGTTAGTAACTTTAATATAGACTCAGGAAAACTCAGTAAAAATTGCCCAAATGGTGTCGCATAGCCATCAAAACTCAAAGCATAATAAACCGCATCTCCATCAGGCCACCAAATCTCACTTTTTGTCTTATAAGCTGCTGAACCTGCATAAATCAAAACCATTTGAATCATAAATGCCACAGTAGCAGCAGAAGCAATACGTTTAGGCAATTTTTCTGTTGAAGAATTAAGAGCACTATCTATTGAATAACTTGCTCCTAAAGGTAAAAACATTGCCCAGAAAAGTAGAGCGCGTAGTACATGATCTGCAGCAAAAATTAAGACTGGGTTTCTATTATGAATAGAAATAATAAAAGCCCAAATAGCAATAGTTGCTAATCTAGTTCGATATCCTACTAGCAAAGCTATAGCTGTTAATCCTGCAAATAAGAAAATTAAACCCTGTACAAAAGCTGCACCACTAATTGAATTTATTGACCAATAAAAAGGGCTTGAAATATCGCTAAGTAATGTCCGAGGCATCACTCCAGCATCACTATAATGAGCAGTTAAATCTGTAGCACGGATAATTAATTCTACAATAATTATTAATGCTAAACCTACTCTAAATAGAGCAAGCGATCGCAAGTCTAAACCAAACAATTTTTCTAGTCTTGCGCTTAAGTTAGTTTTCCTTTTTTTGGTATTCACTGTCATTTGAATTACGTTTTTATTAGTTTGATAATTATTTAACAAATGTATTTATCTACAATTTTAACAACAGCTTATTTCCCTAACAAATTACGCACCCAAACTTTTAATCTGTGGCAAATAACTGCAAATTTGTGAGATAGAGTAGGCAGTCTTTGAATATAAACTCCTAATCTAACTACAGCAGCTAATGAGCCAGATAAACTAATACCAAAACTAGAAATAGCCGCCGTATTTACCCCTAAAGTAATCATCTCTCCTAAATGTAAATAACGAAACGGTCGTAAACGTTTCTTATTAATAGAAGCCCATATATTTTTAGCTGCACAACTTGCTTGTTGATAGGCAACTTGCGCTGTTGCTGGTAACTGTTTACCACTAGGATCAATAACCTCTGTCATATCTCCTAGAGCAAATACTTCTGGATAATCAACTAACTGTAAAGTAGATTGAGAAATAACTTGACCTTTAGAGTTGTGAGAACAATCCAAATTTTTTACCCAATCTCTAATTTGAGTACCCGCAGTCCACAATATTATATCTGTTGGAATAATAGCAGTTTCTCCCGCTTGCCAAATAATAATCTGGTTATTTTCAATGGCATTTACACTTGTCTGTAAACTGATTAAAACGTTTCTTTTATCCAAAGCGCGTCGAGCATTTTTCCGAGTAGCAGGAGTAAAGTTTTTGAGAATTTCCTTTCCTCTTTCTATCAGACGTATTTCTCCTCGTTTACCCAAACGGTCTCCTATTTTTCCTGCCAATTCAACTCCACTAGGACCCCCACCAACGATAGTTACTCTAATTTTTTCTGGGCACGAATTTTCCAAAACTTGCAACTTTTGTTCCAGGTTTTTGGTATCAGCTAAAGTCCGAAATGTCAATAGATTTTCTGCACCTATTGGTAATTTTCCATTAGTGCAACCCACAGCCATAACTAAATAGTTATAAGTTAAGTTTCCCCGATTTTCTAATCTAATTTGCTGCGTTTTCAAATCAACATTTTCAACTTTATCTTGATAAAATTGGATACTTGTATTTTTCAGTAATTCCTGAAAAGAAGGAGCAATTTCCCAACTATCCAACTCACCTGTAATTACCTCATAAAGTAAGGGGGTAAATACAATATGGTCCTGCTGATCGATTAAAATAATTTGACAATTCTGCTTTTTAAATCCCCAAGTATTATGTAAATATAAAGCGGTATAAAGACCACCAAAACCACCGCCGATAATGCAAATTTTGGTGATAGGATGATATTCTGGGGGAATTTCTTGCTTTCTGCCCATTTTTATTAGTAAGCCTTAGTTGAGAGTGTTTCCAATTTAATTTTTAAATTCTCTAATTTTTCTGAATTGCTATAATACTAGCAATTCCCATATTGGTGAAATACTATCATTTTTTTGTTTGAGGTAACAGCAAATAAAAAGATAAAAATATTAACTTTACCTCACTATCTTGAGAAAAACTATAAATAATTTTGTGTCGTTGAGTTAATACCAGATTTTAAATAGGGCTAGCACTCATCAAGCTAAAAGTTAGGATAGCTAAGGCAACATAGCTTTTTATCTTAAATTTATCTCCTAGTTATGGGCTGCTTATTGGCCTTAAAATAGTAAAATTTTCTTGCATTTCAGCAGAAAATTTCTTCACATAAAACTGCCGAAACCGTCGCCTGTTCCCTCTATCTCCGTGTCTAGTGCGTTTGATGTGTCCCCTTGTCCTACCCCTACCAAGCAATTTTTTCAGCACACCCTAAATATTTGGTTTTTCTAGCAGATATAAAAAATAATATTATCTGAATTTTCATTTGCCAAACTCCCAACTTTTTCAAATTAATTGACTATTGAGCAACACAAATTATTTAGTTTTCTGATTTTTTTTGCTTCAGGTGGCGGTAGTAGTTCTGACAAAATTGGTTTCAACTCTATCCAACTTAGAAATCTCCAATTTTTCAGCATTTTACTAATTTAGAATTCAAAGTAGATAAACTCAGAAGGAGTAGTTGCACCAAGCAAAATAGTTAAACCTATCAAACCTCTGGCTACCCAAGGATACAACAATAGATCGTATTCATCTCGCTGCTGCCAAACTGCCAAATGTTCCAAAAATAATACTCCTATAGCTAAAACTAAAGTAAAAGCTAAAGCCGATCCTTCATTCACACTATAAGAGCTAAAAGCATCTATAACACCAGAGAATGAATAAGCCCAAGGTGTAACTATAGTTTGTAACTTAGTCCCCAAGCGACTAATGTTAGTTTCCATGAAAAATAAGCACCCCAGAGTCACCGCCATAAATGTCAGAGCCCAGGATACAAACTCTGTTTTAGAAGTCCACCTACCCACCACTCTCTGAAATGGTCTCCCAGCATACCTGAGTAATAATAATAATGCGCCGTGGTAAGCTCCCCATAAAATAAAATTCCAGGCTGCACCATGCCAAAAACCTGAAAGCGTAAAAGTAATAAATAGATAAAATGCTGCCCACTTTTTATTTGCGCCCATCAGTGGGATAAAAACGTAATCTCTAAACCAGTTACTCAGAGTAATGTGCCAACGTCGCCAAAATTCTTGGATACTAACAGAAGTGTAAGGTGCTAGAAAGTTTAATTCTAATTTAACTCCTAAAATTCTGGCTATACCAACAGCCATAAAACTGTAGCCAGCAAAGTCAAAATATATTCTTAAAGTAAATAAGAAAGCATGGAACCAAACTAACCAAGCATTTGCCGTTTGTTTTAGGTCTATGTATGGAGTGATATTATCTGCTAGAACAAATTTCATAAATAAACCTAGAGATAACCATCGTAAACCTAGTTCAAAATTTTCTGTAGTAAATTTGAATTTAAAAGATTCTAATTGGGGTAATAGTTGTTTCCTTCTTTCAATTGGACCTGCAACAATTTGCGGGAAAAATGCAATAAAGTTAACGTAATCTATGGGGTTAATTGGCTTTTTCTTTTTAGCTGTAAAAGAATCTACAACAAAAGCGACCATTTGGAAAGTGTAGAAAGAAATACCAGGAGGAATTCTGTTAAATACTGGTAAAGGGAAGCTTTGTTGCCAATTATCTGGGATTCCTCCCACCAGTAAACCCACAACATCTTCTACAAAAAAGGTAAGATATTTAAAGTATGCTAGGACTGCCACATCAAATACTATTAAAAAAGTGGCGATCGCCCTTGATTCCCAACCACGCTTTTGCAACATTAGTCGCACCATTATGTAGTTGAAAATTACCTCAAATATAAATACAGCAAAACTTTTTAAACTAGCATTTAAAAACAAAGTTAGAGATAATACCATCAAACCGATAGTATCAAACTCATCTCGCCAGAGGTTGAAGTTTTTACCTAATGCGCGAATGATGAAAAAGGGCGCACTGAAAATTAACAGTATCCACCAGAAGGAAAAGTCAGAAAAATTCAATTAATTATTTCCTCCTCTTTCCTAATAAGAACCCATCCCGACAATTTAAGGTATGAGGCATTTTTTTAACTTTTACTTTGTAGATTAGTGAGCAGAATTTTTGACTTGTAATTCATACATAGAAAAAGTCTTAATCTATACTAAAAAGTTTAGTTATGATTAAGACTTTATTTTCCATTTTATGTTCTTATGAACCACTGACTCCTTTCCAAAAACCGCCCCAACCTTTGCCAGATTTTGTTGCAGTCTCTTCTGGTTCTTCTGTAGTTACTTGAACAACTTCCAGATTTTCTAATGACTCTGAAATATCAAATTCAGAAACTAAATATTGAGATGATTTTTCGATTGTGGGATAATCCCAAAACAGAGTCGAAGGTAATTCTAAATCTAGTTCATCTTCCAGTTCACCTACCAGAGTTACTGCATCAATAGAATCTAAACCATAACGGGTTAAAGGTTCTATAGCACTAATTGTGCTTTTGTCAATAGAAAGTTGTTCTGCCAACTTTTCAGCAATCCAGTTTTGCAGAATTTCTGCTGGGGAATCTTCGATTTTTCCTTCAGTATTAGGCGTGCTGGAGTTCTGAATTTGCATTAGTTTGATTCTCCTGTTTTTGAGTTTGTGCTAATTGAAAAGGAACGATAGAAAAAAGTTTATTTTCTTTATCTAGTTTGAGCATTTCTTGAGTTACTTTTTCCCAATATAATTGGTCAACTTTTTCTGAGTGTCCAAATGGTTTTAGTAGACGATTTAGACTTAAGACTAACCATTCACCACCAGCAAAAAATTCACCCAATACTTCTCGGTTATAAATCCATGTATGCACACACGCTGCAGCAGCGTGTAAAGCACAGTATTTCTTAGCTATTTCAAATAGTTCTGGTGACTGGTCATGACCAAATTCAAATGCTGAATTAGAAATTTCTAAATCATGAGCATTTAATTCTGCCAGGATACAGTTAGTTAATCTTGTAATTTGCTCTAAAACTAATGGTTCTATCTTAGCAGATTTTAAAGCTTGTAACTGTTCTAAAGCTATTTCTAATCCTTGTAAAACATCATCAGCACCCCGCCCTATAATTTCTAGTTTTTCTGGTTTAAATTCAGGTAGTTGTTTCTCTAAGGAAAAGATTATTTCCAGACGAGATTTTATGGTTTCCATTTTAGCAGCATTTCGTCGAGAACGTTGTTTTGTTAACTGACGAAACTGTAAAATTAGGGAATGCAAATTAACAACCGTACTTCCATCAAATACACTAATAATTGAATTATCTCGGAGAACTTTTTGAAACATTCCACAGTCATGTTCTTGCCGCATATAAAAACGAGAACCTAATACCACTGAGATATTATTAATCATCGTTTCTAGCTGAGTAGTTACAAAATATTTAACTACTGCACCCCAAACACTAAATTGCTCAGGAATAACATGAAATCCTCTAGCTGCTCCTATTGTTTCACAATCACAAATTAAGATATCTAAAAAGCCATCTGCTAAAGTTTTTCGTGGTTGCGGAATATCAAAAACTGTTTTATTGTAAATGACCCGGTTAATAGCAAATTTTAATGTAGTTCTTAAGGCTGTATCTGCTGCTCCATGAGAAAAAGCTGCACACAAAGTACGAGTAATTTGAAACCCTTTCAAAGCTACTTCTAGACCTGCTCCTTCTCCTTTTATTAGCATATCTTCAGGAACAAAACAATCCTTAAAACCTATCCCACTCATATCAGAAGCACGAATTCCGTGGGTAAGAATTTTTGGCAAATTATAATAATGAGCTGGATCGAGTCGGCTTTTTTCTACCATAAACAAGGACAGACCTCTTGCTCCTGAATCTTTATCTGTCTTTGCTAATATATAAGATACTCCTGAAATTGTCGCCCGATTTATCGGCCACTTTTCACCATTTAATATATAGCCTCCTGGAACTTTTGTTGCTGTTAAATCTCCACCAATTAAGTCCGCACCATGTTCTTTTTCTGAGTAACCCAGGCACATCGCCCCATGTTCATCTTTAACATAGGTTGCTAACCTTTGTTTTTGGGCATCTGTACCTGCCATCCATGTAATAAATGACCAAAATAAGGTAGTAAAAGCAATTCCTATTGTTTGGTCGCGCCGACACAAAACTCGAACAAAAGCAACAAATTCTTCAAAGGAAGTAAACTCTCCCCCACAATTAACTGGTATATAGTAATGTTGCAGTTTCCAATTATAAAGCCATTCAATTTCTTTATGGGGAAACTCTTCACTCTCATCCAGTTCAATTACTCTTTTAAAAGACATTTTACTGTCTGGATTTTCCGGAGTTCCAAGGTGTTTTTCTAATTCTTCAGCTACCCAATATTGCTTTAATTTATCCATAGTAAATCTCCTAGCTATTCTTCATTTTGGATGCTAATGATTCGACTTCTGCTTCTAGCTGTCTGTATTTTGAGGTAAGTTGAGGATTTTCACTCCAGTCAGCGATCGCGCCTAATGTTCCGGCCAAAAAGTTAGACTTACAAGCACGTCGTTGAATTTTCCCACTAGCGGTCTTAAGAATATTTCCTGACTTAGCCAAAACTACAGCATAAGCTTGTAGTTCATGTTCTTCTGAAACAGCTTGACGAATATCATTGATGACTTTCTCTACATTCAAATCTTGAGTGCGACGCTCGACTTCTTGAACAATAACTAAATGTTCGTCACCCCTGACTTCTATTGAGAATGCTGCACCATAATCTGAACGGAGTGCAGGATGAACTTGTTGTACTGTCCATTCTATATCCTGGGGATAGTGATTTGTACCTCGGATAATAATCAAATCTTTAATCCGACCAGTAATATATAGTTCTCCATCCTTCAGGAATCCTAAGTCACCAGTCCGTAAAAAAGGACCTTCTCCTGTATCCTTAATATAGGCTTGGAATGTTTCTTTCGTCGCGTCGGGACGTTGCCAATAGCCTTGAGCTACACTAGGATCTGAGACCCAAATTTCTCCGACTTCATTTTTAGCGCATTTGGTGAAAGTTTCTGGGTTGATAATAGCTACTTGAGTTTCACAGACTAAACGACCACAGGATGGATAAGCCCGAACATTTGCAAAATCAGCAGAGACTTCTACTACTTGGTTTTTTTCCACCAAGGCGATCGCGTCTATAGTGCAAAGTACCGGGTCTGTAAGTTTTGGCTTGGCTGAAACTAGCAAGGTATCTTCTGCAAGTCCATAACACGGAGCAAAGGAATTCCAACGGAAACCGCATTCTGAAAAGGTTTTATAGAAACTTTCCATAACTTTTGGGTTGATCGGTTCAGCTGCATTACCTGCTGCTTCCCAACTACTTAGGTCTAGAGTTGCTAGTTGTTTTGGTTTAGCCCTACGCACACAAATGTCGTAAGCAAAGTTAGGTCCTTGGGTATGAGTAGCTTTATAATTTGAGATAGCTTGTAGCCATCGTAGGGGTTGTTTCACAAATGAGAAGGGGGACATGATGTAACAGAGAGTGCCGTTGTATAGAGGTTCCATCATTCCTTCCACTAATCCATAATCGTGAAAGTAGGGCATCCAAGTAACACTTACACTTTCTGGTGTATATCCGCAGGCTCTCTGTAAATAGTCTAAGTGGTGAATTAGGTTCCGGTGGGTAAGCATTACCCCCTTTGGTGTCGAGGTAGAACCAGATGTATACTGCAAATATGCTAATGTATCGCTGGTAATATCTGGGTCTTGTTTCCATTCCTTAGCTAGTTCTAGGTCTACAGATTCCGTATCTATCCAGCGCATTGTCTCGAACTCCGGAAATTCATCGTCCACTTCTTCTAAAATGGAGATAATTCTGGAATTAGTCAGAACTATTGAAGCCTGGGCATCCTGAACTATGGCTCTCAGCCTGGGCAAAGTACGTTTTAGACGACCGGCTTCTGGAGGTGGCACAGGAATAGCTATGACCCCAGAATAGAGACAACCGCAAAAGGCTACTATTACTTCTAGTCCTTGTGGATATAGCAATAATCCTCGTTCTCCTTTAGCCTGATGTTTTTGGAGTAACGCCCCAATGGCTCGGACTCGACGCTCTAATGAACCGTAGGTAAAATTTTCTCCTTCTTTTTTACCGTCGGTTAAAAAGGTGTATGCTAGCTTTTCGGGTTGTTCTGTAGATAAAGTCTTAAGTAAATCTATGAGAGTAGAATATTTCACTGTATAACTCCTAAAGGGAGAAGCATTGGCTCATTTTTATATTCAACACAACAAGTTTTTATCTGAATTAAGCTGGGTGTCTTAATTAATTATTTACGCTTGGTAATACACCTGATATAATTTTTTTTTAGTTACATTTACTTATGTGATTTTTTCCTCTGGATTCGACAAAATTGTCAAAACAGAGAAATTTTAACTAGGAAGTGCTAATTTTTTTACTGCATATTTAGCCAACTCGCTATATTTTGGCATAACTTTATTGATGACTGCAACTTAATATGTTTGTTCTTTATCTGATCTTTAAAATATAAATCTCTTTGGCTTTATGGCCATTTCAGAGATAGAAGTCATATTCGGAGATTTTTGTCCACAAGCTTTAGACAGGGATTTTATTGATTTTTGTATGTATTTATTTTAAAACAAATTGACTTTTGTTATATCTATATATAACTATATACTTTATATATTTAACTCAAAATCTATTGAACTCAAAAAAAATTAGTATGCAGCTCTAAATTTTATATTTTTCCAATTACATATGTGGAAAAAAATGTATAAATATCAATAGAGAATAGTTGAATGGTTTATCCTATAACAGGGATTAATTATAAAATTATAATTAGTTGTCCTTGCAATTATATTTGATTATATTAATCAATCCCTATAAGATGTTTTGATTTTTTTCTAGTTACATTAATCTAAAATTATGTCTGAGGTAAGCACTTAAAATGAAAAATCAAAGTTATCCTGATTTGAAAAAAATCGGTCAAAAAACCGGATCAGATTTTTCTGATGATTTTTTGAGAATTTCTAATTCCATTAATCATACTTATAATCAACTTACTTTATGGTTTAAACAACTTCCACCTTGGGGACAGGGTGTAGCTATAGTCTCCACAATTATTGTCGGCATCAAAGTTTTAGAAACAATACTGAAGTTGATTTCTTTGTCAATTAGTTTACTAATTATTGGAGGAGGGATTTATCTAGTATATAAATTTTTTATTTCTCGTACATCTTCAGAATCAAATACTAATACTAAGATTAAAAAGTAAGATATCTGTTACGAACCATGTTTCATAAATTAGCCATTTGTTCTGCGATTTAGAGTGATAAAAATAGCATAAAATTTCTACTAAGATTCTTTTTAGATGTTCTGCTTATATTAAATAAAATATAAATTATTGTACTTATTGCTAAACAAAATACCTATTCAAGCATTCTAGACAATCCCATATATTTATTTGAATTTTCAAGTTTAGCCACCTTTTTCTCAAGAAAGTTTGAAAAGGATAAAATCACTCTATGATTAATCCCAAAAATATACTCTGATTCCCTGCCTTATAAGGCTAGACTTCAAACCTATCTTTTTGGTAATAAATTTAAAGGTATAAACATAAATATGACAAGCCCAACCTTTGGTTCCGATATCAATAATACTAACAATACTGAAACATCGTCCCAGTTAAAATCAAAGCAAGTACCAATATGGGTCCGTAGATGGGGTGCTTGGGCCACAGAAGTCTCTCTAGTTGTGGTGAGTGTAGCAATTCCATTTTCCCTTGGTCAGTTAAGTAATAGAGGCAATAAATCTGTTCCCCTGAATCCAGTAGTAGCAATCACTACAGAAACAATTTCTGGAACATTAGGAATTCCTTTACGAAACCGTTATCAACAAGTAACACCTCTAGCCAATTTACTCTGGTCTGGAGCATTATTGGCTCCTGTCGTTGTTGTGAGTTGGCAATTATATCTATTAGCAAAAACAGGCCAAACACTGCCAAAACGTTGGTTTGAAATCAGAGTAGTGGTAGTATTAGGAACTTCTCCTGGCTGGTTAAAAATATTACTTCGTGAGGGTGTCGGTAAATGGGGATTACCTATGGGAACTGCCTACTTAATTTGGCATCTGACTGGAGCATTTCCTTCTTTGGCAATTCTTTTGCTACTTGGAGGATTAGCATCCTTAGCTGATTTTTCTTTTATTCGTTTCCATAAACTACATCGCACTGGACACGATGGACTAGCAAACACTTTTGTGGTAGATGCTCGTTCAGGTAAACTAGAATCGGATTCTTTTATAAATCATAACGATAAACAAGCTCCTACAGCAGCAATTGTTGTTACTCCTAAACAATCACAATCAGGTGCTTTTCATCTGTGGAACTGGATGCGACAAAATCCAGGCATGAGTTTACTGATTGCAACTTCTTTCAGTATGGTATCGGTTTTGGGAACTATTTTTGGCACTCACGTTTATATTCAAAATCAAACAAATTGGCGGGAGTTTAAACAGCAGGACGATGATATGTTTTTAGCTCTCGTGAATAAGTTGTCTCTTACTTCTACTGAACCTAGACAACGACGAGTAGCAGTTTTGGCCTTGGGTTCTACAAAGGATCCTCGTGCTATACCTTTATTAGTGGATTTGTTGGGACAGGAAACATACCCTAGCATACTTGACGGCATTCAACAATCTTTGGTTAGTGCTGGACCGACAGTTTTACCAGATTTACGTCGCTTAAATCTAGCCCTCAAAAATGACCGGGATTCTTTGAGTTATGGTGGCAATTCTCAAGAACAAGAGTTAGTGGCTCTGCGACTACGAGCTACTCAAAAGGCGATCGCTAAGATTCTGAAAGTTTATAGTGGCTCTATCAACGACCCTGAGCTAAGTGGTGTAGACTTAGGCCAAATTAATTCTGGTCCTGCTAGTTTCACGTTAATATTAGAAAACACAGATCTGTTTGGAGTAAAATTCAGAGGGGCAATTCTTAACCAAGCTAGTTTTAAGAACAGTCGCTTTTATGGACCAGGAGCAGATAATCGTTTAGGAACTTTTGATGATTTAATTGCTGATCTGAGTGGGGCAAATCTTATAGAAGCAAATCTGACTGGTGCTATTTTTGGCCCTGTTGTGATGAAACGTGCAAATTTATTTCGCGCAACTCTTAGTAAAGCGAATATGCCAAACTCTATTTTGACAAAAGCAGATTTAAGTAGCGCTAAGTTGATAGAAACAAACTTACACCAAGCTAACTTAAAAGAAGCTAGTTTTACAGGTGCTGATTTAGGGAGTGCTGATTTATCAGAGGCTAATTTACGGAGGGCTCATTTGAGCAAAGTTAAAGCTGAAGGAGCTAGCTTTCAATCTTCTAATTTAAGTGAGTCTAATTGGCAAGGAGCAAATTTATCAGGGGCAAACTTTAGTAGAGCTAATCTAAAAAAGGCAGACCTAAGTTTAGCACAACTAACTAATGCGAATTTTCGGAATGCTCAGTTGGAAAATGCTAATTTACAAAACTCGGATTTAAGTTTAGCAGATTTGCGAGGAGCTAACCTTAGTGGAACAGATTTAAAAGGAGCAAAATTGGCAATTATGAAACCTACTCAAGTGGATCAATTTTTGGAAAGCCCTCTTGATACATTCAAATCTGACCATTTAAGAGGAGTTAATTTTAATTTTGCCAAAAACTTAGACCCTAATCAAATTAACTACATCTGTCAACAAGGCGGAATTCACGATAAATGTCCTAATAATTAAATTAATTGGGTTTTCACTACTACAAATATCGTAACTATTCAGGTTACGGGGTTGACAATATCCTAGATTTATGATTTTCTAACTCTACGGAAAAATTTTTGTATTGGACTAACACAGTTTACTGGCGATCGCTATCCCAACACAAAATAGTTTTTAACGCAACCCCAAGACCTGAATTCTTACTTCAAATTTAGTTTACAGCGCTTTTCGCTCTTGATGAACCACCGGAGCGATAACCAAAACCTTGTAGGGATGTTGCATGCAACGTCCTTACCGTCCGTGGTCTACTGAAATGAAAACCGCTGTAAAATATATTATAGCAATGTGCGCTGGCATATTTACATACTACAGTAAAATACTACCCTAGTATTATAGTTGCTGTATGACCTATATTTTTGAGAAATTAAGCGATCGCCAAACATCAAAAGATTCAGGATGCTTGT
>JASJEE010000080.1 GCA_030064835.1 Microcoleaceae cyanobacterium MO_207.B10
TAAAACCGTTACGGAATTGAATATCGGGAAATATCATTTCTTTTTTTCCCCTATCCAAGGGGAGGCTTTAAACCAGAATTATTTAATTATTAATAATTAATAATTAATAATTGGGTAAAATATTACAACCTATTTAGGATTGCTATATATAATAATTATTTGATGGTAAAGAAATAAAGTTAAGATGATAAATTACTCACTGAATATTGACTACCGTCGAGCAATAATCTTAGTTACAATTATTGTGGCAATTATACTTAACGGATGTGAACCAATATCATCAAATTATCAATCTTTTCTCTTTCTATCTGCGCCAAGTGATACTTCTACTTTTAACTATCCATTAAATCGTTCAGCATATAACATTTTTGGCTATATTTATGAACCTTTAATCATTGAAAATGGTCTCACAGGAAAATTAGAACCAGGTTTAGCTGAATCTTGGGAAATTTCTGCAGACGGACAACAAATAATTATTAAATTAAAAGCAGGATTACAATGGTCAGATGGAGAACCTTTAACTGCGGATGATGTGGTATTTTCCTATAATGAAATATATCTAAACGATAAAATTCCTACCAGCTCTAAAGATATTCTCAGAATCGGTAAAAGTGGTGCTTTACCAACAGTAAAAAAAATTGATAATCTGAGGATAGAATTTTCCACACCAGAACCTTTTGCTCCTTTTATTAGATATGCTGGAGGATTACCTATTCTACCTGCTCATGCTTTAAAAAAATCAGTTCGTACTACTAACTCAGAAGGAGAATTAAACTATCTAACAAAATGGGGAACTGATACCCCGGTCAAAGAAATTATTAGTAATGGTATGTATCGACTTAAAAGTTATGCTCCAAATCAACGAATTATCTTAGAAAAAAATCCTTTTTACTGGCGCAAGGATGAGGAAGGAAATACTCAACCTTACATTAATAATATTATCTGGCAAGTTATTTCAAATAGAGATAATCAACTCTTAAATTTTCGTTCTGGGAAGCTAGATACAATTAAAGTAGAACCAGAAATTTTTCCTTTATTAAAAAGAGAAGAAAAACGAGGTAAGTATACTATCTACAATGGAGGACTTTCATCAGGTGCCCGTTTTATTTCTTTTAATCTTAATCAGGGTCGTAATCCTCAAGGTAAACCATTTGTAGACCCGATTAAATCTAAATGGTTTAATCAAAAAGTTTTTAGACAAGCGATCGCTTATGCTATTAATAGGAAAGCAATGGTAAACAATATATATCGTGGATTAGGTGCCCCTCAACATTCACTCCTTCCTATTACAAGTCCTTTTTATCTATCCCCGGAAGCAGGTCTAAAAGTCTATAACTATAATCTAGAAAAAGCAAAAGCGCTATTACTTAGTGCTGGTTTTAAATATAATCAAAATGGTGAGTTATTAGATAGTCAAGATAATAGAGTAGAATTTACATTACTATTAACTGCTGGTAGAAAAGTCACAGAACAAATGGCAACACAAATCAATCAAGATTTAGCCAGAATAGGAATTAAAATAAATCTACAATTTCTGAGTTTTAATGCTAGATTGAAACGACTAAATTTGTCTAAGGATTGGGAAGCTTTTCTAGGTGGTTTTGTAGGAGGAGGTGTAGAACCTCATGGTGATTATACAATCTGGTCTGTAAATGGTAGACTACACACTTTTAATCAAGGAAACCAACCTGGAGAAGAAGCAATAGAAGGTAGAAAAGTAGCAGAATGGGAACAAGAAATAGACGATCTATATGTCAGAGCATCTCAAGTTCTAGATGAACAAAAACGAAAACAACTTTATGCTAAGGCAGAGGAAATTATTGTCGAGCAGTTACCTTTTATTTATATGGTAATTCCTTTAGAATTTGAGGCGATAAGAAATAGAGTTCAAGGCATTAAATATGGTGAACTTGGTGGAGGATTTTGGAATTTATATGAATTAGAAATTTCAGATTAATTTCAGAAATTGAATCTATCAGGAAATATCAAAATGATATAGGAAAGACTTAACTGGGAACAGGGAATAGGGAGGAAGAAATCAAGACAACTATTTCTCACTTAAAAATCTAGGAATATATTTACCTAAAATCTCTCTATATACCGGATTTTAATCATTTGAAGTATGACCGTTTTTGATTTTACTAATATTCCTTTTATTAATACTTATTTGAAAAATAGTCTCTAATAATTCAATATAATAGGTAATAATAGGTAACTTATACAGCAATTTCCCAATTGATGAGGTACAAAAATCTGGATAACTAGGCAATAGGTAAAAGAGCAGAGGAAATATAGATTAATTTAAAACTTGGTAGTCCTGCATGGTAATGGTGAGGATATATATTTTTTAATTTCTTCCACACTCCCCATCTCCCCAGACTCCCTGTGCTTCGTTTCGCATTACTATGCACCACCACCTAAAACTTTACCTCATACTTCCTGAAAATTCTTGTAAGTGGTAAACTTGTTAGGGTGCATCTCAATTTTATTTAAAAATTAGGTTCATTTAAACCCTTAAACCTTTATTATATCGGTATTGGTCAATCAAGGTATGAAAATAAAAATTGAAGAATCTCAAATATTTGTTATTCAATAGTTTAGCAATTACCAAAAAATACAAATCATACCCTAATTTACTAACGCCATTATATCCTTACCTAAGTTATTAATTTATAAATATGAAATGCAGAAAATTTGTATAAATCTACTAGTAAGCATTCAGCAGTCAGCTATCCTCTCAAAGAGGAACTGCGGGCTTCAGCTAAAAATCAAAGGTTCTAAGTCCGCCACTATATTTAAAACTAGATTTGAAAGTTTAGTGGTGTTTATTAATGGGGGTTTAAATTCTCTATTATACAGCTTAAGAAGCTGAGTCCTGAATGCTAATACCTGTTTGTTCAGCATTCCGGAGGAAATGCTGACATCTAGTGATTGATTTTCTGATAAATTTATAAACTAATCATCACAAAATTATTCTATCAATTATTACTAATAGTTTAATCAATGGAATCTGAAGCTTTAAAGAAGTTATTAGAAGCAATTGCTATAGGTGATTTAACTCCAGAAGCTGCTTTAGAAAAATTCAAACATTTTAATTTTGAAAATGTCGAAGAATTTGCTAAAATTGACCACCATAGAAATATTAGAACAGGTTTCCCTGAAGTCATTTGGGGACCAGGGAAAAAACCCGAACAAATAGTAAAAATTATGGAGGTGATGAGACAGCATAATCCCATAGTTATGGCAACTAGAATCGAACCGGAAATATATGAACAGTTGCAAGATAAAGTTTCTAATCTTTATTATTATCGAGATGCCAAAATTTGCGTCGTTATCTCAGGTTCTCCGAGGGAAAAATATGAAGGTATAATTACAATTTTAACTGCTGGTACTGCTGATTTACCAGTAGCAGAAGAAGCAGCAGTTACAGCAACTCTTTGTGGTTTTCAGGTAAAACGTCTTTGGGATGTTGGGGTAGCAGGAATTCATCGGTTATTAAGTCATCAGCAATTAATCAGAGAAGCTGATGTATTAATTGTTGTTGCAGGTATGGAAGGTGCTTTACCCAGTGTAGTAGCAGGTTTAGCTGACTCCCCCGTAATTGCAGTACCTACAAGTGTGGGTTATGGTGTAAATTTGAATGGTTTAGCTCCACTATTAACTATGTTGAATTCTTGTGCCCCTGGAATAGGTGTTGTGAATATAGATAATGGTTTTGGTGCAGCTATTTTAGCAGGACAAATTATTAGGACTGGAAATAAGTTGGCTAACAGAAAAAATTTGAGTATCAATTAAAATTGCTCAAATTATCTGGAGTATATTTGTTGGTTTAAATCAGACAAAGCAAAGACAAATTTTAAATAGGTCAATAATTTTGCATACTCGCTGAGAAAACCAAGTTAAAAATTTCTCTTCGAGTTCCAGTCAATATCAAACAATAGAGATAATATAGCAATCCTATTTGAGTAGTGTACAAAATTTTAATGGTTTTTAGGGAACGGGGAACACGCTTTCGCGGAGCGTGACGTTAGTCGTAGGGAATGCGCACTTCTGTGAGGGAACAGACAAGAGTTTCAGTTTTTTTATTTGCTTTTTGATTACCCGCAACCTATGGGCGGATTACTATATTTACTTTTCCAAAGTAAATCTTTGTTTTTTAGCTCTAACCGAGCAACTTCAAAAAATAGTTAATGAATCAAAATTTAGCAAATAAAGCGAGAATCCTAATCCTACTTAATATACAGTGAATTCCAAGTAGATGAAGTACAAAGATTAATATTCAAATCTCTTGAGTACGAGTATTTTTCCCGCTCTGGGTATACCTAACAAAGGTGGAATCTGCTGTAAATATCAATTAATTTTAAACATTATGTACTAGGTAATAGGATTCTCAATTTACAGTTCATGCTAAATCAAACAAAAGAATTTCTGCATCTGAGCGAGCTTCAATAGTAATCTCATTAATATCACTTAAGGCGACACCATCGCCAACTTCAACAGATAACTCATTAAGATTTATTTCTCCACGAGCAACTTGAATCCATCCATGACGATTAGATGCTAAAGAATAAGAAATACTATCGCCCTTTTTCAAAATACCCGCAAATAAATCAACATCTTGATTAACTTTTATTGCCCCATTTCTACCATCCTTAGCAGCAACTAATTTTAATTGACCAGAATTTTTAGCAATATCAAAAGCCTCTTGATCGTATGTTGGTTTTATACCCTTAGTATCTGGTAATAACCAAATTTGTAAAAAATGAACTGGATCAGATTTTGAGTGGTTATATTCACTGTGCATTATTCCCGTACCAGCGCTCATGTGTTGTACTTCTCCAGGATGAAGCACCGCTCCATTTCCGAAACTATCTTTATGTTCTAATGCTCCTTCCAAGACATAGGTAATAATTTCCATATCCCTATGTCCATGAGTACCGAAACCTTTACCAGGAGAAACGGTATCTTCATTTATTACCCGTAGGGAACGAAAACCCATATATTGGGGATCGAAATAGTTGGCAAAGGAAAATGTATGGTAAGTATTAAGCCAACCATAATTTGCGTGTCCTCTGGCTTGAGCTTTTCGTAATGAAATCATTTTAATACTCCTGATTATTTTTCCGTAATTTTGAAGAGTTTGCCGTTTAGTTAATTAATACAAAATTTGATTAACTAAGCTTTACCAAAAACTTATGAAACTTTGATAGTTTAGAGATTAATTAATACCAATTTGATTAATCTTTACTAAAAATAAATTTATAGGTTTTAAGTGGTAGGTGAATTATTAATTATACCATTCCTATTTTGGTTATGAAAAAAAATATCCTAGAAAAAGGGAACAGTGAACAGGGAACAGGGGTAATAGTTTCAGGATTTTTATCTATTTTTTTATTTGTTACAAATAATTTAGGATTTCTATAAAAATTACCTCTCTTTGAAAAAAAGAAGATTGACTCAAAGGAAAATTTTTTCTTATTTCCCCTGAAAAAGGGGAGGGTTTATACCATTTTCATAAAATCTTGCTACATTCCTTGGTTGTAGGTTGTAGTGGACTGACACAGCTAAAACTGTGCATTAGATTTTTTCCTAAAATTCCAGTTGTGGCAAGGTTTGAAAAGTTTTTCCTAATGCACCATTTAAGGTGTGTCGGTCCAGTAGGTTGTAGTAGACCGACACAGTTAATTTTGTGCAAAATTGTAGGGTGAGCTAGACGGCTTAAATTTAAACTCTTAAAGGGATTTAGCTATCCGTCGTAACCCACCATTTTAGATGTGTCAATCCAGTAGATATTAATAGAAGAAGTTTAAATATTCCTATCATTTGGTGTCCGGATTTTACTGTAGCATTCCCCCGCCTCCGGGAGGGCAAAATTTTTTCACACCTGGTATAGTACAGTTTTTTCAAGATGTATAGATAGTTTTAAAAAATCTTTAGATGACATAGATAAAACATGAATTCAATCAACTTTAATGCAGATTGTTTTTGGGAATTTAGTGAATTACTTTGTCCTTGATTTAGATTTTAATCGTTAACAATAAGATGAAAATAAGTTATGTTAGATAACTAAATTTACTCTGGTTAAAATAATATAGTTAGGTTTGAAAAAAAGCAGAGTGTGGGAAGCGTGAGAAGGGTAGAGAGACAGAAAAAGTAGAAGAAATAATTTCCCCTTAATTTGTGTGTCCTTGTCTACCCAAAATCCTAACTCTTTGGTCACTAAAGCTGAAACAATTGCACTTTTTTCGCACCAAAAATGCTAATAAATTTACTTTTCAGTGCTTTTAGATTTAATCAGTAAACCCTAATTACTCGTGACTTTTATGAAAACATTTTCTGGATAGAAAATGATTTTATGATCATGCAAAATCACTGAATCAATATTTTACAACTTGCTATGAGTACCATCACAATAAGGAGGATTATTAGTATATTTGCAATTGCAAAGTGCTACTTTCTTCTTTTCTACTATCTCGAATGCTAGAGGAGTAAAATCGGTGCCTTGATGAGAACCATCACAAAATGTTTGTTTTTTTGACTGACCACATTTACACCAAAAATATTTTCCTGGTTCTAGTTCCATTAAAGCAGGTTTCTTATCTGCAATTACAGGCTTATTCATGATCTTCTCCTGATACTAAAGTAACATCTAACTTGTATAGATTTTGTTTGGATATTCATAACTTAGCTCAAGTCAGGTTATTATGTATAGTATGCACTTTTAAGTAAGATAGTACCCAAAAAGATACTATGGAACTCCAAATTAAACAGAAAAAGGCTAATTGTCCGGTAGAGATTACCTTAAAAGTGATTGGTGGACGTTGGAAAGTTTTGATTCTTAAAGAACTATTTGGGGGGGTCAAACGTTTTAATCAACTTCATCGTTCTTTAAAAGGTGTAACTCAGAAGATGCTAACCCAACAGTTGCGAGAAATGGAAGCAGATGGTATAGTTCATAGAGAAGTTTATTTACAAGTTCCTCCCAAAGTCGAATATTCTTTAACTGCTTTAGGAAAAAGTCTGAAACCTATTATTAATCAAATGCACGAATGGGGAATTAAACATCTAAATATAAATAAGCATAAGATAAATTGATTAATAACTCCTAAAATTAAATAGACTTGTCATTAATAATAGGATTAGTCACAACTAATTAGGACTTATCTTGAAGGTGTCATTAAACTAGCTGCATAAACCTAATGACCTGATCAAGGATTCCAATTGGTAAATACTAATAGCAATCAGGAATAATTTGTAAAATTTATCTAGAAATATTATTATTCCTGTGTCTTATGTTTCAGGCAATTACTATTAACGAATCATTTCATATTGCTGTATGTTGAAAAATTATAGAAGTGGGAAAGGATAACACCAGGAGGATTAAATCTAATTCAAAGTTTACAGTCATTTCTACTCGTCAATTTTTTTTCTGGCATCAATAAAATTAGTTCGGCTTTTAATAAGGGGAAATATCAGGAAGGAAAATAAAGTATAAATACTATTTAGTCAATTTATACTCATAATTAATTTACTAATTGTTTCACTAACAACTTGATTGCCTTGAGGACTCAAATGAATATGGTCTCTATACAAACTACCTGATTGTGAAACCGATTTAAAAATATCTAGAAAATCTAGATATAATATATTTTCTGTTTGAGTGAATTCCTCTAAACGTTGACGAGTTTTTATTTCATAATCACGGGGTCCCGGTTCACCCACTTCCCGCAGCAAAGGAGTCATTGCTAACATAAATTTACTATTATTTTGCTGCGCAATTTCTTGAATTTTTTTGATCGCTTCTAAATTCAAACCAACCCGGTCTCCTTCTTCGTGAACTTCAGGAACTTTTGGAGCAGATAAAAAATAACGACTAATAACTTCTGAAATAGCAGAAGGAGGTTTTTTATCTGGATAATTGCGATCGCTGCCTACCACTAATGAACTAGGTGCTTTAGCAAACAAATCATCAGTATTAATTAATAATACTATGATTTCAGCATCAAATAAACCAAATTTTTCTACATAAGCCAACTCATTTCTAGGTCCCCAAGAATTAGCTGAAGCATTAAGAACTTCAATATTTTGGTTATTACCTAAATTTTCACTCAAATACCTTTGGATTATTTCTGATATAGTGTCTTTTTGGTCAGTCCACCAACAACCATTAGCCACAGAATCTCCTAATAAAAATATTCTCACTATAGAATTATCTGTTAAGGGTTTAATCGGATTTGAACGCATAGAATACTGATTAATTTTGATGCGCTTACCAAAACGACTAACATTTTGATTAGGTGTGAGGAGATAACCTATTTTATTATCTGCAGTATAAGTGAGAGGATTACCAAAACCAACTACAAGTCTGAGACTAATTTCTAAGAGTCCTACTAATCCAATAATAACTGTTGAAATTATCAGTGCAATTTTCACTAATTTTTATTCCCAAATATTGTTATTTTTACATATTAAAGTAGCAATAAACCTGGTTTAAGCGAGCCAAATATTTCTAATTATATTTATAATTAATAACAAAAAAACCTTTTTTAAAAGTGAAATTAAATTCCATAAAAATATATTTATATGACCATATTAAATGTAAACTAATAAAGTTGTTCACTACAGGAAAGAATAGGAAAACTATGAGAAATCCTAAGTGTATTTCCTAAAGAGAGAAACAAGAGCAGATAAAGTTCTCACTAAGTGATTAGGAAGCCTCCCAGTATAGTCTGTAATTTTGTCAGGGATAAATGAAAATAAGGGCAAACTGTATCCTGTTAATCTCGGCCCAATTTGCCAAGGGTGATAATTTTTGTGACAATAAAATTAAGCAAAAATGTGGCATATATAAGTTTAGGTGTTGGTATCAAACTAATAGCAGAATATTTACACTTATTCTATTAATACCTGAAACCTACAACCAAGCAATATAGCAATATTTTATGAAAATAGTATAAGTGGTTTCGCTCTAGACATAAGCCTTCTTTCATAGTACCTTGAGTCACTTTTAGTAATAGACATCTGCAATAATAAAAAATCAAATCAATTATCGTAAAGAAAATATCAATTATTTATCCCTGCTCCTTGCTCCCTGCTCCTTGCTCCCTCTTTTCCACCAGAGGTCTAATCAGAACCCGTTATTACAATCTCTAATTTAATTGCCGGAGTATGTCAAAGTGTAGGTACTTCACAATATTATGATGATCGGAAATTAGGGATAAACTTAACAGAGTCCAGATATAAAAGATGCCATTTGAGCTATATTTTATGATCTAACCTCTAAGTTATGTTGTTGCCCAATAATCGTGGTTTCAGGTAAACCCGTGGACTTAAAGCAAATATTTAAAACTAGACATCCCATTATTGGGGTAGTACATTTACAGCCTCTGCCAACCTCACCCCGTTGGGGAGGCGACCTCCAAGCCATTATCAGTAGAGCTGAACGAGAAGCCACAGCCCTCGCATCTGGGGGCGTTGATGGCATTATCATCGAGAATTTTTTTGATGCCCCTTTTGTCAAAGAGCAAGTCGATCCTGCGGTGGTTAGTGCAATGACATTGTTAGCACGGAGGATTATGAATTTAGTCACTTTGCCCATTGGTATCAACGTTTTGCGTAACGATGCTATTAGTGCAATGGCCATAGCCTCCTGCGTACAAGCCCAATTCATCCGTGTCAATGTCTTGACCGGGGTTATGGCCACAGATCAGGGATTGATTGAAGGTATAGGCCATCAATTGTTACGCTATCGCCGGGAGCTAGGCAGCGATGTCAAAATTTTCGCAGACGTTTTAGTTAAGCACGCGAGACCATTGGGATCGCCAAATCTCACTACTGCTGTCCAAGAAACTATCGAACGTGGTTTAGCTGATGGAGTAATTCTTTCTGGATGGGCCACAGGAAGTCCTCCTACTTTGGAGGATTTAGAATTAGCCAGTGCCGCAGCAGCAGGCACTCCCGTTTTTATTGGTAGTGGAGCAAATTGGGAAAATATTTCCACCTTGATGTCTGCCGCAGATGGTGTCATTGTCTCAAGCTCTTTAAAACGTCATGGGCAAATAGACCAGCCCATAGACCCGATTCGTGTGAGTCAGTTTGTTGAAGCTACGAAGCAGAGTTTATCAAACAATCACAATTGGGAAAGAGAAAGTAGAAAGTCTCCTTCCCCATTTAAAAACAAGGAATCAAAAATATAGAGGTAAAAATGCTTGGCCGGAACTCTACTCCGAGGATTCACCGATGGTCACGTCCAATTATGGTAGCGATCGCCATCATTGGGGCCTTAGAAACTGCCTATCTTACGATAGTCAAATTATCTGGTGGCACACCAGCTTGTCCTAATGCTGGTTGTGAACAAGTTATCAATAGCCCCTATGGACAAATATTTGGTTTGCCAATTACCCTATTTGGTTTTTTTGCTTACACCATTATGGCAATTTTGGCAAGCTTACCGCTAGTGGTAAACCCAGATAAAAATAAAACACTGCGGCTGAATTTGGAAAAGTGGACATCGCTATTGATGTTTATATTAGCAACTGCAATGGTAGTTTCCAGCAGTTACTTGATGTACACCATGATTTTTGAAATCAAACATTTATGTCTTTACTGTATTGCCTCAGCAACATTTTCAGCCAGTTTATTTATTATGACTATAATAGGTAATTACTGGGAAGATATCGGTCAACTATTCCTGAGTGGAATTACGGTTGGCATGGTTACATTAATTGGGATATTGGGAATTTATGGTAACGTAAATGCAGTAACAATTCCCCAAACTAATTTTACAATTACTAGTCATTCTGGAGTTGCAGAAATAGAATTGGCTCGTCATTTAACAGCAATAGGTGCTAAAAAATACGGTGCTTTTTGGTGTCCTCACTGTCAAGAGCAAAAACAATTATTTGGCAAAGAAGCTTTCCCAGAAATTAACTATATTGAGTGCGACCCTAGGGGTAAGAATGGGCAACCAGAACTTTGTCAAGCAGCCAATATTAAAGGTTATCCTACGTGGGAAATTAATGGCAACTTTTATTCAGGGTTACAGTCTTTAGAAAAACTAGGAGATTTATCCGATTATCAAGGACTCCGTAATTTTCAAAACCATCTGCCTAGAATGTAAAAGATTAAGTGATACAAACATAGCTATAATTGACTGAAAATCTACTAAGTGCTTAAACAAAATTAATTACGCACTTTTATTTTTAGTAAATATTACACCATCAGCCTTTCAGTTTAGTAATATGTGTGATTAATTTTGTCTAGGTACTTTCTAGGTACTTATTTATTTTTATCCTGAAATTACCCCCATTTTGTTATAAATATTTGTAGCAGACCGAAACGCCTAAAACTGTGTAATAGACATCTCCAAAAAAGAGAGAGCAGGGAGCAGGGAGTCGGGAGTAGGGAGAAATAGTTGATGTTTTCTTGACGATAATTGATTGGATTTTTGATTATTGGAGATGTCTAATAGATTTTTGTTTCTAGGTGTATCGATCTTCCGCCTCTTCCCACAGCTTCCCCTCCTCTCACACTTCCTTTTAACGCACTATTTTAGCTGAAATAGTCCAGTAGGTTATAATATCTAGACAAAATTTTCTTCCTACTTAATTAGCAGCAAATAATTATTTTATTCAATATATAGTAATCCTAAATAGGTTGTGACAAATTTAAGAATAATAAATTTCAACTGGAATGCTTGTAAATTCTAAATCATGGTTTTTGCATTATGGCTGTTGATAATTACGAAAATGTTACGACCTAAATAGGATTGCTATATTTAGCCTTATTAATAGGAATATTATTTTTCATAAAAATAGCTATTGTTTATATTATCAATGTTTAAACTTTCAGGCAGACATCAAAATAAAAACCTAGAAAATGTGAAACGGTGGCTATTAGAAAACAGCCGAGTATTGCTGACTGCATCAACCTCTGCAGGTATGGTTATCCTGTTACGTTCTTTAGGTTTATTACAACCATTAGAGTGGGGAATATACGATCTATTTTTTCGTTTACGACCACCAGAATCACTAGATCCAAGAATTGTTATAGTAGGAATTAACGAAAAAGATTTACAAGAATATAGATACCCTATTAACGATCGCGACTTGGCTAAACTACTGCAAAAATTGCAATCTTTTCAACCTCGTGTAATCGGTTTAGATATATATCGTGATTTACCTCAAGAACCAGGTCACAAAGATTTAGTAGCCGCTTTTAATAATATTCCTAACTTGATTGGTATTGAAAAATTAGAAACAAAACAAAATCTAGGAGTTAGACCTCCTGTAGTTTTAAGTGAAAAAAATCAAGTAGGTTTTAATAATGTTATTAATGATGCTGATGGCAAAATCCGCCGTGGTTTGTTATATATTCATAATGAATCAGGTAAATATCGCGAAAGTTTTGCCCTAAAACTGGCTTTAGTCTATTTAAAGTCAGAAGAAATTGAGCCAAAAGCAGCAGCCAATTCTGATTACTTACAATTAGGTAAAGCCATCTTTCATCGCTTTAAAAGAAATGATGGTGCTTATATTAGGGCTGATGATAAAGGTTATCAATTCTTGGCAAACCCTAGAGGTATTATAGATAGTTTTACGGTGGTTTCCATGAGAGATGTACTTTCGGATAAAGTATCTCCCAACTTAATTAAAGACCGTGTTGTAATGATTGGTTATACTGCCATAAGCCTCAAAGATTTTCACTATAATTCTTACAGTAGTCGTTTATTTACTTCCCCAGAACAAATATCTGGTGTAGAAATGCAAGCTCATTTTTTGAGTCAGATTTTGAGTTCAGCAATTTATGGTAGAAGTGATATTAAAGTTTGGCCAGAATATATAGAATGGCTATGGATTATTATTTTTTCTTGGGTTGGTGCTAGCTTAAGTTGGCAATTTCGATTACCCAAAAAATCAATTTTTACCATAGTCTTAATTGGTAGTGGTATTATCGGAATTTCTTATATTGCTTTTATTTGGAATGGGTGGTGGTTACCTGTAATTCCTCCTATAATTTCCCTGAGTGGATCGGCTGTAATGATCATGTTTTATCTGGCCCATTTACAGGAAGAATGGCAGCGCTCTACAGAATTTTTACAGTCAGTAATTAATGCGATTCCTGACCCTATTTTTGTTAAAGATAAACATCATCGTCGCATCGTTTTGAATCAAGCTTATAGTAAATTCATGGGTCATCCTTTAGAAGATTTACTCATCAAAACAGATTATGAATTATTTCCTCAAAATGAAGCTGATATGTTTTGGCAACAAGATGAGTTAGTATTTCAAACTAGTCAAGAACAAGAAAATGAAGAATCTTTTACGAATGCTAAGGGAGTGACTCATATTATTGCTACAAAAAGATACCTCCACCAAGACGCAGCAGGAAATCTATTTTTAGTAGGAGTAATTAGAGATATTACCGCACGCAAAAAAATGGAAGAGCAGTTAAAAGAAACAGCAGCTAAACTAGAACTTGATAATGCTAATCTGAAGCGTTTAGGAGATAATTTACACCATCAGGCTCACCATGATCCCCTTACAGGGTTGCCTAACCGTAAGCAATTCCTAGAGTGTTTGAGACAAGCTATTGAGTGGGCGGATCTCAATGAACAAACGGTAGGTTTATTATTTCTCGACCTCAATGGATTTAAAGCTGTTAATGATACATTAGGCCATACAATAGGAGACTTACTTCTAAAACAGGTGGCAGGAAGACTTAATGGGTGCTTAAGGGGAAGCGATACAGTTTCCCGACTCGGAGGTGATGAATTTACTGTAATTCTGCCAGGTATTCCAGGGGAACTAGGAGCTTCCAGAGTAGCCAATAAGATTCGCCATACTATAGATCAACCTTTTGAACTAGAAGGTCATATTGTTTCAGTAAGCACTAGCATTGGTATAGCTCTCTATCCTCTGAATGCTCAAGGTATCGATACACTAATTAATCATGCTGATGCTGCGATGTATCAAGAAAAAAAACATCACAAAAAACAACGTTAATCAAAGTAAATCTAAACTAAATGTAGAGTTAATTTATGATCTCTTGGTTAACTTTAACTGAGATGTACAAATATTTACTTATATAGCTTAGTTAACGATGCTGAGATACTTTACTAAGAAAAAAAAACCTTTTGGCCTCCGATGACATCGGAAAATTTAGTCTAGACCAAGAAAATCATATCAACATCTTAAAAACAGATAAAACCATTAGTCTTTAGGACTTTATAGGTTTCTGATTTCAGACTCTTGGCTTGTATATAATTTGAGTCTATTTTATCACTGCTTCATAAAACTGATATAAAACCTCACATAGCGTGATATTTTAATCTTTACTTCCTGCTGCAACCGGAACTGTCGGCAGCACTCTGTCCACACGCACTGACGGTCAAGAATATCGCATCTCTTCAGTTTACACTTGTATTTAAGTCTTTGTCAATGCATAGAATGCCAGAAATGTTTAAGCAGTGATTAGAGCAGAAGATACAAATCTCACCGTCATTACTACTTGCCAAGAGAATATCGTTTTATATCACTTACACACATCAATTTTCAACTAAGTCAAAACTGTATTTTGTATAAATCTGATTAAATATAATCATAAATAATAATTATCAACCTAAATAGATAATCATCATCTATGAATTTGTTAACATAAAAAAACAATTCTTAAAATTTTTTTATAACTTGTATCCTGGTATTTTCCCTCATCTTAACCCCTGAATTAATTTGCGCCCAAGTAAGATTAGACATTCCAACTTTATAAACAAACCAGAAAGTTTATACAGTTGTTCACATTTTCCGGATAATTAAGTTAATTAATGTATATCTATCAGTAGATACACTGATATAATATAAATAATTAGATTCTAGCTTTTCTATAAAAGTAAATAATTGTTCTACTCTATGTGTGTGAACAGTAGACAAAATCTAACTAATTTTTACCTAATAATCAGAAATGTATTAGTCTTACAGGAAAAATAATCTAGGCAATCTTTCTACAGCTACTATCAGGGGATTCATATTATGAACCTTATACCCATTAAAAAAATAGCTCTATCCACTATAACTATAAGCTTAAATATAGTTCTACCTACACAAGCTTGGGCTTTGTCAGAAGTCAACCATCAAAGCCTATCTATTATTGATAATTTCTCTCCAGAGCAATTGTCATATCCATATATCGTCCCTCCTGTTTTGAGCAAATATACCCCACCAAATAATGGTGGTCCAGATCAAACAGATGCTACAGGAACACGCTAAAGCTATTTAGTAATTCAAAAAATTGGACTTTCGTAATTTACTGTTGTGTTGAACTAGAGTATGAGCTTGCCAATCTGAATTTTGCTTGGGGCAATCTCTACGATAGTGACCACCTCTAATTTATGGACGGAACCAGTAGCTTTGTAAAATGATATGACTTATAACTTATTAGATGTAAGTTTCTACCCATATCCGTATAGCTAAATAGTAATCTAAATTTTCCACTCCGTTGTCCAATTTAAGAATTTTTTCTGGTCTCAAATTAATTAGATTTTGACTAATATCCAAGCTAGCGAAATGCTTCTGCCAAACTTTCACAGTGGCGATCGCTTCCTCTAGCCCATGTTGCTGTCTACAAATACCAGCTTTAGCCCAAAGAAAATCCGGTAATTTCCATCTTATTTCCGTAATTATACAATCTTCAGCAGGATTTATAACCTTTAGGTATGATATTTATACAGATTTATATACCGATGGGGGACAACCATAGTCAACAAAATGGGGAATAACCAGTTTACCCATTTGCGACCCAAACACCAAACATTCCAGCAAGGAATTGCTAGCCAATCTATTAGGACCATGTACACCTGTACTAGCATTTTCTCCCACTGTAGACAAGCCAAGAATAGAAGTAAAATTCATTCTATCAGTCACAATACCACCCATCCAGTAATGAGCTGTAGGTACTCTTGGCACAGGTTGGTTAAAAACATCAATACCCCATTGTTTACAAACTTGAATAATATTTGGAAATCAGCGTGCCATAACCTCTGTAGGAATAGCTCGTAAATCTAAAAAGACATTAGAATAATTAGTGCGTTCTAAATAACTAAAAATTGCACGACTGACCACATCTCTTGGAGCAAGTTCCCCAGCGGGATGATAATCAAAAGCAAACCTATAACCTTGCTCGTAAACCAGATAAGAACCCTCTCCCCGCACTACTTCACTAATCAGAAAATGAGGCGCAACAGGTTTTTTCAGAGCAGTAGGATGAAACTGAAAAAGTTCTCAATCTCGGAGTTAAGTAATTTTTATATTGGCAGTAAATACTAATTTTTTTTCAAGCCAACCACTGAACTAAACTGAACTAAAGAAAAATATTATCACAATTCACTATAAATCATATTTTGTTCTCGACCTATACTTCCTTTTTGATTTTTTACTTTTGATACTAAATCGGGTTTAGACGAGAGCTTTATTATAAGAGAGTGTTTGTAAACTAAAGATTAAGACTGTCAGAGGGTTTGATGTTCGGTGGGTGGGGTGCGAAAAGTTAAATTTTGGAAAAGATTCATAGTTATTGTCGCCTCACCCTCCCCACCCTACTGGACTGTTTCATCTTAAATGTTGCAATAGATGTAGGTTGGGTTGAG
This sequence comes from Microcoleaceae cyanobacterium MO_207.B10, assembly GCA_030064835.1. GTDB lineage: Bacteria > Cyanobacteriota > Cyanobacteriia > Cyanobacteriales > Microcoleaceae > JASJEE01. The sequence continues at coordinate 16,640 of JASJEE010000080.1, forward strand.
GGACGAAACCCAACAACAATCTTTCTCCCCTACTCCCGTACAGACGCCCTTATGCAACGTCCCTACCCACTCCCCTACTCCCTAATGCACAGTTTTAGCTGAAACAGTCCACTACGCCTGGATTTAATATTCCTTTTACAAACAGTCTCTAAACGTAAGGCAGAGTGGAGAAGGCAGAAGATAAAAGGGTTAGAGAGGAAGAGCGAATAATTACCTTTTCATAACCGGATTTGGTATGAATACCGGAGTCAAGTAAAATGGTATTACTTAAATATTCAAATAATTAATATATAAAGTTAATTAAATATCTATAACTTAGGATTTATTGATTAAAACCAGAAGTAATCACAGAATAAGTCTTTTAGACCTTTTTTAAAACCATAAACTGTCTATTTTAGACCTAATGTAATTTAATCTGAGAATAAAGTTGCTGAAACTCAATATAGACAATAAAATCATCTCTATTTCCTAAAAATGGCTCAAAAAATTGGTAATTAAGAATTATTTTTGTTACTTAAAAACCTTGAAATGTCTATATTTGAGCCTATTTTTTGCTAATGTTACAAAGAAATTGGATAATTGCAAAACATAATTCAGCTATAAATATCTGATTAATATTTATTCCCTACCAAAAAAATCTGGTCTCAAGCATCCTATTTTTCAGGAAAAAGAAGAAAAAATTTTCCTTTTAGTAAATATTCTTATTTTCAAATAGAGGTAATTGTTAATTATTAATTGTTAATTATTAATTGTTAATTGTTGAACTACCACCTAAAACCTAAAACCTAGAAGTTTATTTGCACCAACACATTTATCAAATTGGTATAAATCTCATCAGTACAAATCTTCTTAATATTTCATCCCACCATCCTGTGAAGGGTGATGGGGTGAAAGAAAAAACTTGATTAAAGAAACAACTAAATTTAGTCGTATGAACCAGTATTCAATCTGAAGTCACCTTCATTAAATACATCTGATTGTGGAGTTACTTTGAAATTATCAAGGTTAGCTTGTAAAAGTTTTTTCTGGCCTTCAGTTAAACCAGGCATCTCAAGCACATCTTCTACCTGATCATAAGGAGCATTTTCCACGATCATTCCAGCCAGAGTAGGAAACATTCCCCGATATTTCCTAAAGCTTCGTAATGGACTGTTATTTAAATCGAGTTTTTCTCCGCCAATTTCTCCCAACTTTTTGTCAGCTTTGTTAACCCTGATATCTTCTACAGCAAAAAGTAATGTAGGATGCCAGTCAGCAAAACTTAAGTTGGCAGCCTGAGCTTGTTGGTATGGTATTAATCCCAAACAACCTAGAAATAACCCTAACATTGCCAACACTCGGCCTATTTTTCTCATTATTGCTTTCTCCCAAATTTGATATACACAGCTTTATATACTCAGATTACCATTTTCGGACATTTCTCAGTCCAAAAAAAATCTACCACAAGCTCTCTTGAGAAACTCTTTAGAAAAGCTTTCTCAGAAATTCTACTAGATTTTATCTAAGATAAATTTTTATTTTTTTTAGTTACAGACTTCTGATTTAAAAAATTGTGGAGATGACTAAAAGTGCTAGCGTAAGTAATAGTAGGAGTATCGTATCCTTTGAGATGTACTTTGTATTGATTAAATATTTGCTGATTGCCTTCTAGCTCTGAAATATATTTGTAAGTACCTTCTCCAAGAGCAATATCCATACCAATTTCCTTGGTAGATGATTCTAGACGAAATGCTGCATTTACAGTATCTCCCAAAGCAGTATAGTCTGAGCGTTCCGTACTACCAGCATTACTTACCATTGCATAACCAGTATTAATTCCAGCCCCCACTCGTAACGGAAAAGGCAAAGGATAGGCTTTGCTTAATTCCATAGTTACCTGATGCAGTTCCTTGAGAGCCTGAAAAATACGAATCATTTCAGTAGTTCTGACTGCCTCAGTCCCATGAAACCAAACTGCCATAATTGCATCACCAATATACTTATCTACCCAACTTCCATTGTTTCTAATAATATCTCCTGCTTGACGAAACCAAGTACCAATAACTTCAGATAATAGTCTCTCGTCCAATTGACGAGTCAGCACTGTAAAATCTCGGATATCCATCACCATCACCGAAATTAAACGGCGCACGTGCAAAGTAGCTGTAAATTCTTGAGATTCAGAATCTATCACTGATTCTACATCCATCTGAAGGTCTGGACAGTGAAATTCTAGTTCTGTTTGACCAAATAGTAGATGATATCCATCCTTAAGAGTCACTGGAATACTCACACGACGGCCATTTACAAAAGAACCATTGCGACTGCCTAAGTCAATTAGGTAAAAATCTCCCGTATCCATCTGCTGTATCATGGCATGGTTGCGGGAAATCCATCTATCTATTAATACAAAAGTATTATCACTACTTCTACCAATAGTCCAACAGTTATTACCAACCAGGGGTAGGTAGCGATCGCCTGCTTCAGTGCGAAGCACCAGATGAGGAGGTTGCAAAGTCACGACAGTGGCACTCATGGTAACACAAGCTTAATCTTGTGTGAATTCTCGTTTGGTCAGCGTTTTCTTGATCGGCAACAGACTGATTGACCCTAAAATAACATAGCCTACGACAGGATAATTACTGGCAGATTTTTAATTGCACCCCATCTGGGACTTTTATTAAGCTACACAAGCAGCCAACAAAAACAGACTGTCTACCAAGATTGTACTTAATACTGCAGCTCCAAACGCCCACCAGTGTAAACCCTCAGAGCGCAAAGGCACAATACCAAAAATCAAAAGAATAACTACTAACACCATAACCCAAGTTATACCCCAAGGGCTACGTACTTGATTCAGGGCACCTTGAAATACTTGTAAGGCCATTTCTGGTTCAACTTCCATTAATCTGCGCCAATAGGGAATTAAACCTGTTATATAAAAGTATCCATCTGTTACCGCTGTCCCGAATAAAGAACCTAAATAGAAACAATTTCCTACCATTTCTCTGTTGTGTTTTAAGCACCACAAAGCCAAAGGTACACACAATGCTTCTACTGGCAAATGGAGGAAAGGTTCATGTCTGAGCCAACCCCAGTATATTGAACCAGTTAACCAAGTCCAACTAAACCCTAACAATAAATCGCCCCATATATTAGTTAATCTATTATGAAGCAGTTTCAAACTTAGCCATAACCAAAATCCAGTCATAGCTAGACTTAGCCAAGGTAGTTGACGCACTAATGGAGCCTGAAAGAATACAGGCACAGATACTAATAGTACAGCAGTCCCAAAGACTGCCCATTTTTGGCTAATTTTAATTTTTTCTAAACTAAATACAAAAAAATTTTTCGCAGATTCTTCTGGGTAAAGCATTGCGAACTTAGTAAATAAGGTGTTGTTAAACAAGATTTTTTTAATATTTTTTACTTAACTTTACTTTATATTTTTTAATATATCATAACCTTTATCCCCTCCCTGGGTATATTTAATACTAACAACATTTTTATCCCCATTGGGGGGATAATTTAGGAAGAGTTAAGAATAGACAAAAGTTTTAAAAAATCAAGGATGTAGAGGTAGTGACAAAACTATCTAATGTTATAATTGACCAATGATTCTCCGAAAACGCTACCTGATGAAATTCTTATCTGCTGTAACTCTCAGCACTATCACTTTTGTTGCGATATCTCTAAAAACAGTAGGTCAATCATTACCTTCTGAGACCATAGCCACTCCTGAACCGCTATCACAAATCAATATCTTTCAGGCCATTGTTCTGGGGATGGTACAAGGCTTAACAGAATTTTTACCTATTAGTAGTACCGCTCACCTCAAGGTTGTGCCTGTAGCTTTAGGTTGGGGAGACCCAGGCGTAGCCTTTACTGCCGTGATTCAATTAGGTAGTATTGTTTCCGTTGTCTGGTATTTCTGGAATGACTTGACAAAAATCACGACTGGTGCATATAAATCTATAGTTAAATCTGACTACCAGTCCCCTGATTTCAAAATGGCATTGGGGATTGCTTTTGGAACCTTGCCAATAGTAATTTTTGGGTTATTGATAAAAATATTTATTCCAGATTTCGATAACTCTCCATTGCGCACCACAGTAGCGATCGCTCTGGCTTCAATAGTTATGGCCTTATTATTAGGAATCGCAGAGCGAGTCGGAAGCCGAAAACGTAACTTTGAACAACTAGATATTAAAGATGGGATACTAATGGGCCTGGCTCAAACATTAGCATTAGTTCCTGGAGTATCTCGTTCAGGGTCAACTATTACGGGTGGCCTATTTATGGGACTAGAAAGAGCCACAGCAGCTCGGTTCTCTTTTTTACTAGGTCTTCCAGCTATTACTCTAGCGGGTGTAGTTGAACTGAAGACTCTCCTGGATGATGGGTTTGGAGGTGTGGGCTTAATGCCTACAATTGCTGGTATTATCTCTGCGATATTTTTTTCTTATATAGCAATTGCTTGGTTGATTAAATACTTGCAAACTAAGGATACTTGGATATTTGTTTGGTATAGATTAGCTTTTGGGGTATTAATTTTAATGGCGGTCACTACTGGAATGCTTCAAAATATTTAGGGTTGGCTGGAAAAGTTATAGGCGTGAGGTTTAGTAGTTAGTAGAGGTGATTTCCGTTCTGGAATACTTATTAAACGTGTTTGCGGAGCAAGCATTCCTGAGAAAATCGCCCATACAGTAGTCAGGAAGAATGGTCATTACATTAGGAAGTAGGAGAAAAAATTGTCGCTCAATTTTGCCGCCCTTATCTGCTGAAAGCTAGCACTTTTTTCTGGGAAAATAATCTTGAGTCTTTATCTATAAATGCTTTGAGACTTAATCAGCAAGCCCTATTGAAAAAAATAACAAACAAACAAATGTAGGGGTTTGGCAATCAAACCCCTACCCTAGCAAGAGTGAAAAAAACTACAAAGATTCAGAAAGACCTAAGACATTGCTTGAATAATATAGTCAAAGTAAGGAGCAGCTTCCGTAACATCTTCTTCATCAAGTAAAGCCAAAGAAGCTTCCTTCAAACAACGAATTGACTCTGCCATTCCAGGAACAGGTACACCCAAAGAATTGTACATTTCCCGAACCCCAATCAAACCAATACTTTCAATTGGGTCTTTGTCACCAGCTAGTACCCCGTAAGTAATCAAACGCAGATACCAACCATAATCACGGATACATAAAGACCGTTCCCGTTGACCAAAAGCATTACCACCAGGGGCAATAAAATCTGGACGCCGACGCCACAACTCTTGACTAGCTTTGTCCACAATTTTTTTCTCATTTTCAGAAAGCACGCTAGCAATACGCACACGCTGCTCACCTGTTTTCAAAAAAGTATTTATGACTTCAAGTTCCCCACTGCTGGGGTAACGTAATTCATCGTCGGCTTTGAGAATAACTTGGCTAACTACGCTCATAATTATTGAAATTTTTCAGAATTATATTTCATTTTAACTATTGACGGCCTTTCCCAATCATCAATTTTGAGGGATTTTCTTTTCTACAAAAATTTTGATGGTGGAATGGAGCCATACATAGGGTCTGCTGAAAAAATTGGTTGGTGGGGGTAGGACACGGGGACGCGGTGACGGGGAGATGGGGAGAACAGGCGACGGTTTCGGCCATTTTATGTGAAGAAATTTTCTAGAATTTCAGCAGCAAATTTTCGTATTTTGAGGCCAATAAGAGCCAATAACTAGGAGATAAATTGAAGATAAAAATCTCTAAAAGCTTTAGCTATATTTACTTTTAGCTTTATTCAGCCAGCCATAATAGTTTGTTACCTGAACTTAAAATTAGGGGGATTAACCAAACCCAATATTGCAACAAACTGACTCAGGTGGAACAAAGATTAAAATAAGTGACTATAGACAAAAGTAAAAGTTTTTAACATAACATAACAACATAACTTAGTGAAGATTGATTCAAATAATTTGGCCACATCAAGTTGGCAACAAGGTCAGCTCGTAGAAATAACCATCACAGATTTAACAGATAGCGGTGACGGAGTAGGTCGGTATGACCAAAAAGTAGTATTTATACCTGATACAGTTCCGGGCGATCGCCTCTTGGCCCGTCTCACATTAGTCAAACCTCAATATGCCCACGGGAAACTACACCAAATTATCAAAGCATCTAACCACCGTATCAAACCCTATTGCATCGTTGCCGATAAATGTGGTGGTTGTCAATGGCAACATATTAATTACGAATATCAACTTCAAGGAAAACAAAATCAAATTATTCAAGCTTTAGAAAGAATAGGAAAACTAACAAACCCACCAGTTGTCGCCATTCTTTCTTCTCCAAAACCTTTTGGCTATCGCAACAAAGCCACATATCCTTTGAGTATTTCTAGCACAGGTCAGGTTAAAGCAGGCTATTACCAAAAAGGTAGTCATAAATTAATTAATCTCAATCAATGTCCCATTCAAGACCAACGTTTGAATCCTTTACTTCAAGAAGTCAAACAAGATATTACTAGACAAGATTGGCAAATCTATGACGAACAGAAACATACAGGTATTTTGCGCCATTTATCTTTGAGGATAGGGGAGAATACAGGGGAAATATTATTGACTTTGGTGGTAAAAATTGATATAGAGCAAGCCAAAGAAATTTTACCAGGAATAGAAGCTCAAGCTCAGGAATGGCTAGAACGTTACCCTGAGTTAGTGGGTGTTTGCCTGAACTATAATCCCAAGGCGACAAATACAATTTTTGGTAAACAGACTGTTTGTGTTGCTGGTAGGGTTTTTTTGCACGAACAGTTTGCTGGTCTACAATTTCAATTAACTCCTGATACATTTTTTCAGGTAAATACAAAGGCTGCGGAAAAGCTAATAGATGTAGTTATTCGGGAGTTAAATTTGAATGGGTCAGAGGTTATCGTTGATGCTTACTGTGGAATAGGGACTTTTACTTTACCTCTGGCCAAACATTTACAGCACTTGAGAAAAGTTAATCCTAATTCTGTGGAAAAAACGGGGGAGGATTTGTCAAAAATTGGGCCTGCAAAAAGTATGGCGATCGGTTTAGAATTGCAAAAAGTGGCCATCAAACAGGCTTGGCTAAATGCTGAAATTAATCACTTGACAAATGTAGGTTTTTATGAGGGAAAAGTTGAGGATTTGCTGCCACAGTTACAGGTGAAACCGGATGTGGTGTTGTTAGACCCACCGAGAAAAGGTTGCGATCGCTCAGTGTTAGAAACTTTATTGAAAATTTTACCCGATCGCATTGTTTATATTAGTTGTAAACCTGCTACTCTAGCTCGCGACTTGAAGTTTTTGTGTGAGTCGGGTCAGTATTATTTGAGTAAAGTACAACCTGCAGACTTTTTTCCTCAAACTGCTCATGTCGAATGTGCTGCATTTTTGGTGCGGTCTGAGGTTTAAAAATAAAAAAAAATACAAATTTAGAAGTTTCTGAATTTAGCAAATAGTTTCGATATAATTATTGGCATAATATTGAGAAATAATCATAATTATGAACACGAAATTAGCCACAGCATTTATTTCTACAAAAGATTATCTTGAGGGAGAAAAAATTGCCCTATTCGCCATGAATACAGGGCTATTTCATTCTCAACTTTTCCATTTTATATATTTACGAGAATACCTTATTGCCAGCTTTAGACAACGCATCTTTAGCTATCTGTAAAGCCAGTAAATTCAT
>JASJEE010000407.1 GCA_030064835.1 Microcoleaceae cyanobacterium MO_207.B10
TTAAAGTTTCCCCCAGAAGTATAGCGCAACATTCCGGCATTATTGGCAATTTGGTTGAAGGCCAATAATAAAAAGCCCATATTCATCCCTTCAATTATAGGCCGTAGTCCAGTCAAGGCCGAACCTATGGCCATTCCTGTAAAGCTATTTTCTGCAATGGGGGTATCAAGGACTCGTAGTTCCCCATATTTTTGATAAAGGTCTTTGGTAACTTTGTACGAGCCTCCATAGTGACCCACATCTTCACCAAGAACATATACAGTTGGATCTTTGGCCATCTCTTCATCAATGGCTGCACGGAGAGCGTTAAATAATAAGGTTTGTGCCATCTAACAGGTTAATTTATATAAGTTTTAGGTGACAGTTCCTACACTGACCTAAAAGTCAGATGTAGAATTCTCAGTGACTCCACCCATTGGTTGGGATATATCCTGAGCTTTGTTTTTAATTCCCCTTAGCTGCCCCACCGGAGAAAAACAAGTAATGTAGTTGTTTTATCTTTGTGTTACTAGGGTTTTACCCATCTAGGATCAGAAAAAATATCAGTCTTTTCTAGTTTGTAGCACTTTGGGGTCGTTTATTTGGGTTAAATGCTAATATTAACCGATACAATTTTGCTAACAAATCTTAGCAATTCAAGAATAGTTAGTCAACCTTTTACTGTGTTGTCTAACCAGTTTTTAACTAATTTTACTCTACCTCAGTTTCGGAATTTTAATATCACAAAAGACTCTATTTGTCAATCTTAAATATAATTACTGATTAGATGGTTACTAACATCAAGAGAGCATCAACCATACTTCTGATTAAATGAATTCAGCATCTATGTGAAAGATTTAAGCTCATATTTTAAGTAAGTAGTATTTTAGTAGGTAGGCACGAAAAAAACTAAGTATGTAACAAAAAGTAAAGTAGCTCTGAAACTTCTTCTATTCTCTTCTGCCTTCTGCTCTCTGGCTCCTGCCTTCATAATCACGATAAATTTTAACGCCTACCTACTTACATTAAAAAATCAACTTATTTTTTGATGTTAATCCTAATTTTTTTATACATTTAATTTGATTTATAAAATGAGGTTAGCTGTGGAAATTTCTCTTGATAATTTATGGAAACAAGTTTTAGAAAGGTTGCAATTACAGTTAAGCCAACCTACTTTTGAAACTTGGATAAAAACAGCAAATGCAGAACAGTTAGAAAATTACTGTTTAGTAATTCGCACCCCTAACCCTTTTGCTCGCAATTGGTTACAGAAATACTATATTAAAATAATTGCTGATGTGGTACATGATATTCTCGGTCATCCAGTAGAAATTTACTTAACTACAACTGTAGGCAAAGATGACAGTAAAGATAATTTTGGATTGATATGGCCTGACCCGGTTGTGACAGAAATTCCAGAAAATCTATCTAGTCAGAAACCAAAACCAGCAAATCTTAACCCCAAATATATGTTTTCGCGGTTTGTCGTAGGTCTGAATAATCGTATGGCTCATGCCGCTTCTTTAGCAGTAGCAGAATATCCAGGAAGAGAGTTTAATCCTTTGTTTTTATGTGGTGGAGTTGGTTTAGGAAAAACTCATTTAATGCAGGCTATTGGTCATTATCGTTTAGATATTTTTTCTGATTCTCAAATATTTTATGTTTCTACAGAGAAATTTACTAATGATTTGATTGCTGCTATTCGTAAAGATAGTCTGCAAAGTTTTAGAGACCATTATCGAGCAGCGGATGTTTTATTAGTAGATGATATTCAATTTATTGAGGGTAAAGAATATACTCAAGAGGAATTTTTTCATACTTTTAATACTTTGCATGAAGCTGGTAAACAAGTAGTTTTAGCTTCGGATAGACCTCCTAATCAAATTCCTAGTTTAGAAGAGCGTCTTTGCTCTCGATTTTCAATGGGATTAATTGCCGATATTCAAGCTCCTGATCTGGAAACTAGGATGGCAATTTTACTGAAAAAATCTGAGTATGAAAATATGATTTTGCCGAGGGATGTAATTGAGTATATTGCAACAATATATCCGACAAATATTAGGGAGTTGGAGGGTGCTTTAACAAGGGTTGTTACTTATATTTCTATTTCTGGTTTGCCGATGACTGTGGAGAATATTGCTCCTATTTTAAATCCACAAACGGAAAAATTGGAGGCTTCACCAGAGGCGGTTATTAGGGTTGTTTCTGATAATTTTAAAATATCTATTGAGGATTTGAAGGGTAGTTCTAGGAAACGAGAAATTACTTTGGCAAGACAAGTTGGAATGTATTTGATGCGACAACATACCGATCTGAGTTTACCAAAAATTGGGGAGGTTTTTGGAGGAAAAGACCACACTACTGTTTTGTATAGTTGTGACAAAATTAGTCAGTTACAAAATAATGACTTAAATTTAGCTCAAACAATTCGACAGTTGAGCGATCAGATTAATTTTTCTAGAAGTTAGGGATTAATTGATAATTGATAATGGATAATGGATAATGGATAATGGATAATTGATAATTGATATTAGTCTACAAAGAGAATTAAAGTTATTAATAAAAAGTTCATCAGCTAATCTTAGTAAGTTATTAGTTTAAAAAGTTGAATGTTTACTTAATAATTTACAGCAGATTCTAAGTATATATAGTAATCCTAGTATATATAGTAATCCTAAATGATTTGAGAAAAAAACTGTAGGGGTTTGGTTTCCAAATCCTATAGTAATTCTGAATAAAAATGGTATACTTTTTCAGCTAAAACCCTTTCATCGCAAGAAAACTTTGTCTCAATCTAAATCAGAATGACTATATTGGATTAATGGATAATGGATAATTGATATTGGTCTCCAAAGAGAATTAAAGTTATTAATAAAAAGTTTATCAGCTAATTTTAGTAAGTTATTAGTTTCAAAAGTTGAATGTTTACTTAATAATTTACAGCAGATTCCAGGTATATAGAAGCTATCGGTACATGATATAATATTTTATTTAATGTAAGCATTCAGCAGTTAGTCATCAGCTATTTGTTACTAACTTATTATCATACTAGAAGGGAATTATCAACCAAGGAAAATGAAAATTTGGCGTTGGTAAATCAATGGATAAAACTTTAAAAGTAATTTGTTTCTGATACTTCTAAATATTTAACTAGAGTAAGTGATAGGTATCACCCCTAGTAAAAAATCATCTTAGCAATTACCAACGCCTAAAATTTATTAATTAAATTGGCATCTAGCCTCAGTTATTGCTTGCATAAATTTAAAAGCTGATTGCTAAATACTAATAGCTTAATACTTACTATTGAATCGGAAAACCGCCAGAATTATTAATAATTTAATCGACTTTTTTCATCAGAGAAATTGTTTCATAAATAGCAGCGATAATATTTTGATAGTGTCTGAGGTCTTGATAATTTAGCTCTCTATTTTTACGGTCTTTTAACCATTTTTGACAAACCTTATATCCACCAATATTAAAATTCCAAACTGCTAGGGATACACCTGTAAAATATTGAGTTTTATTTATCCAAACTTTACCGGAAGTTTCATCTTGAGATGGGATATAACTAATATTTTCAACTTGATTATTTCCTACTTTTGGATAATTGCTAATTTCTGAGATAGTTATTTTCATTAAATGGAAATTAATCAGGCGATCGCCTATTTTTATTAGTTGCCAAAATAATTCTGGGTTGTTAGTTAAAGGAATTCTAGGAAAGTCTATTTTTAGAAATTCGGAGTAGCGACTGCGGTAGGTGGGAGAATGGAAAATTGCATATATATAGTTAAAGATATCTTCAGCTCCGAATGTTTGTTTTTGATTGTCTTTACTATCAGTTATAAATTTCATTTTGAGGCGTTTTGAGAAATCTTGAATAAATTCTGGTGCGAGGTTGGGGCGACGACCTATTCCTAATTGTTTTTCACCTGGAGTATCAGGGTAAAGGTAGAGAGGAAAAAGGTAAGTATTTCTGTCATGGGAAGTTGCCTTTAATTCTATTAAAGAATCTGACACATTAACATGACAAAAATTTAAGGATGTTACCTGATTTTGAGGCTTAAATAAATAGAATTTTGACTGAGGTTTTAAAACTTCCCATTCTGTAGAACTAATATCATTTTCTTCCAACCAATGATACTTACCAGCTATCAATTTTTTACCTGTAGAAGTATCTTCAAATAACTCCCGAACGCCCCGTTAAATCTTTCAGTAAAACATTCTGAAAAGATTCCAGTTGGTCTCGTAATGTTCCTCCCTTATCTTCATCATTTAAAGCAGTGGCGATCGCTTCTCTAATTAACTGAGCAATATTTGCCATTCTAGTTGCTAATTCTTTGGGTGTTTTGACTAGGGGAATATTAATATTTAAGAATTGTTGGAATATTTTTTTTGTTTGTTCTATTCCTTCTAAGTCGGGAGTTAATTGTTTCTTATTTTTGCTAAGTTTAGCAATTTTAGCTGTTAAACGAGGTTCGCCTTTAACATACCAACGAAATTCTATATGGTCGGTTAAAATTAAATTTCCTAAACTGTTAAAGTAGCGAGTTAGCTGAGTAGTTTTCTCGGCTTTATTCAGGGAAGTACCAATATTTTTTGCTTCTACATATCCGATACTTTGTTGTTTTTGGAAAACTAAAAAATCTGGCGCACCGCATTTAATTCTTTTAGGTTCATTAACAACATTAATTTCAGTGGCAAAAGATTCTATTAAACTTTTTAAGATGGGGCGATATGTATGTTCTGTAGCGTTATCGGATTGTAGATAAAATTCTATTTCTTTGATGTACTTAGAAAAAGTATTCATATTTTTTGGCAAAAATAGATATTGATACTACGAATAGTATCATTTAATGTTCCCAGTGCGATTTTTCACCGATTTTTCGGGAACCGTACCGTGCATCTTGCCCGCGTGGGTGTACCTCACCAAAGTAGAATTCGCTGTATGTGCGATAAATGATTTAATTTTTTATTAATGGAGATATCTATTAGTCAGTAGAAATAAGAGGGAGAATATGAGATGAATAAAAAGCAAAAGTTAGGTTTTTTTGATATAAATCTATTTAATTATTTAATTTTAACTTTTCAAAACTATTTTTAATTTAAAAGATTTGAGTTACTGAATAAAAAATGAGCAAAAAATAAGGTTTTAAACCTACCCTTTGCTGCGCCACGAGCTGTCGTTATACAAGGTGATGAAAGAAATAAAACTTCAGTATTTCAATCCCGATGCTTTCGGTGCGGAATGCTTCACAAACAACCAAAAATACTGATAACTGATAACTAAAAGCTGATAAATGATAAATGATAACTAAAAGCTGATAACTGATAAATGATAACTAAAAGCTGATAACTGATAAATGATAAATGATAAGTTAGGCTTTCTTGAAATAAATCTATTTAACTATGTTAATTTTAATTTTTGAAAAGTATTTTAATTAAAAATTAGGTCATGCTGCGCAAACAGCCAAAAATACTGATAACTAAAAACTAAAAACTGATAACTGAAAACTGATAAGTGAGGCTTTCCTGACATAAATCTAGTTAACCATGTTAATTTTAATTTTTGAAAAGTATTTTAATTAAAAATTA
>JASJEE010000408.1 GCA_030064835.1 Microcoleaceae cyanobacterium MO_207.B10
GCGCGTTGTGCGGAGCGCTAAACGCCATATCCAATCGACCAAGAGAAATCAATTTCCGTATTTCAAGCCTCTGGGTTTCCGTTTGTCATGCTGCGCAAACAGCCAGAGTTACTGATAACTGATAACTGATAATTGATAACTGAAATTACCTTGCTAAAAAGTCCGAAAATTTCTTATTTATAATTGTTAGTTTTAAGTGGTAGTGTAAGTATTCCGCAGGAAATGCTTACCTTATTAATTTAATATTTTTAAGGAAGTAGGGAATAAGTTCATTAATTGATAATGAATAATGGATAAGTATTCATGCAAATTTAATTACCTAGTTAAGACAGAAAACAACAAATTCTGTAATAGTCTGGATTCAAAGAATACAGCGATTTATTATTACCTTAAAATATGTGTAATTAATTTTGCCTATGTACTTAATATATCTAGACAAAACCAAAGTTGCGTTAGCCTTAGCATTGCGAAAAAATAGAGTAACGTGACATTCAACATTTGTCATACTTACACTACTTTTTATGCTTTGCAGCTACAGCTTAAATTTTATCCCTACTCCGGTGTATCTAAAAAGCCTATAACTATGTACTTTATCTACTTTAAATTGTTCTAATATTTATTGAATTATCAGCTAGAAGGTAAATAAATGCAAAAAAAAATAATTATACAAAATCTGATTAAAATTTACGGCAAAAAACCCCTTACTGCTCTCAGGTTATTTCGGGAGGGTAAAAAAAGAGATGAAATATTAAAGGATACAGGTAATATTTTGGCATTAAATGATATATCTCTTGAGATTAATCAAGGGGAAATATTTGTGCTAATGGGTTTGTCAGGTTCAGGAAAATCTACCCTAGCTCGCTGCATTAATCGTTTAATTCGTCCCACTAGCGGACATATTTTTATTGATGGTGAAAATGTGGCTCATACTGATGAAAAACGAATGCGAGAAATACGACTTAATAAAGTTTCAATGGTATTTCAGCACTTTGGGTTATTTCCTCATAAAACAGTGGTAGAAAATGTCGAATATGGACTAAAAGTCCGGGGGGTAGAACGAATTAATCGTCGCCAAAAAGCATTAGAAACATTAGAAGTGGTGGGTTTAGCTAAATGGGCAAATTATCAACCAACCTCTTTGAGTGGAGGAATGCAGCAAAGGGTCGGTTTAGCTCGTGCTTTGGCCACTGATGCCGAAATTTTATTAATGGATGAAGCTTTTAGCGCCCTCGATCCATTGACTAGGGGAGAGATGCAAGATGAATTGTTACGACTACAGAAAGAATTGCATAAGACCATTATTTTTATTAGCCATGATATGCAAGAAGGTTTAAAATTGGGCGATCGCATTGCCGTAATGAAAGCAGGTGAAATTGTCCAAATGGGGACATCAGAAGAATTACTTACCCAACCAAAAAATGATTATATAAGTGCTTTTACCCAAGAAGTAAATCCTGCCCAATTTATCAAAGTAGGGTCTATTATCAATAAAAAAGTTTATCTGAAAATTGGTCAAGATTCTGTTAGTTCTGTGCTGAAACAAATGTTACAGCATGACCTCGGATATATATATGTAGTTGATAAGCAGAATAGACCTATTGGTTTGGTAAAAAAAGAGCATCTCGAAATTCTTCTCCAACAGGGAAATGAGGATATTATGCAGATTATAGAAACAGACTTTCGAGCGATCGATGCTTCAACTTCTCTAGAGAAGATTTTTCACTTTTATCAACAAGGATTTCCCCTCGCAGTGGTTAACACAGAAAAAGAATTTCAAGGGATGGTAGCAGCATCTGATATACTTACTAGTTTAGGGAAACTAGGTAGAAATTTGGATTAAACCAAATTTGGATTAAACCAAATATTAAAATATTATTCTTGTTGTTGATTTGACTCTGGATAGTGATTACGAATTTGTTCAGCTTCTGGACAATCTTCAGAGACTAAAGGATCAAAATCACCTCTTGGCACAGATGCTAACTTTTGAGTGACTGCCCCAATACTTTCTAAACGAACCATTTCTTCCCACGAACATATCTCATCATCTTCATCTGTTTCGTATCTTATAGTTACCAAGTCTCCCTCTATATCTAATATCTTTGCTTTCTCAATCCAACGCTGCTGGTCTCGCAAGAAAATACAGACCTCACGACCATCACAACAAAGTTGATATATCTTGCGTTGTAGCATTGGTTTTCTTTACTCCCAATAATAAATTTGTTCAACAATTTTATTTACAAAAAACTATAAACTGAGACTATTGACAAAGATAGGTTTTTTTCCTAAAGTCTTTAAACTTGATAATTCAGTTTCAAGTTCTCATAGACTGATACCTATCTAATGGCAGCTACCCTTGTAAAAATAGTAAAGTAGTATTGAATGAAATAAATTTTTCTAAGTTTATGGTTTGACAATGTGAAGTTACTCATAATTATTAAGTTTCTTCACTAGATAGTATATATTTTAACTATATTCTAGTAGATTTATATTACCGTTATTAGGTTAAACAAGAATTGAATTATTGTAGCATTAGGATTTTACCTTAAATCTACTACAATTTCACAATTTTGTAGTAGAGTCTAATACCTAAAGCTTAAATTGCCATTATTTTAGTTACCTTAATTATACTCTACCACATTACATAAAATCAGTTCTGTCAGTCTGTTGATTTTTTCTTAAGTTGGGCCAATCAAGTAAACTTATCCTCTCTTGGATATTTTCACCATATTACCAATTGTTATGGACTTCTGTGCTAAAAACTTTCATCGTGGACTTTTCCTGACTATTCTAGTAAAGGCCATCTCAAACAAATAATTTATTCATTTATCTTGATATTCAATTTGAATTTAGTCAGACTCAAAAGATTCATCAAATCAGGTTAATGGTTATAATTAATTATGTTTTTTCAGGAATTAAGCATAAATTATATAGTAACTACCATATTAGTTAGGTCTGATGATTCTTTTCTTGTTTGAGGGACCAGGGAATAAAAAGACAAAAAGATAACTTTACCTCATGAGCTTGAGAAAGGCTATATAATTTTATTTGAATTTTCTGCATATTTTTACTTATATTTAATTTTAAAATATCAACCAAATGGCTAAAAAAATCTAAAAAAATGGCGTTGCTGAAATGTAATGGTAAGTAGCTGAAGGTAAAATTGAAAAACTTATGTTTGACGTTGATACTTAATCTAAAAATCATTACCATTCAGCAACGCCAAAAAAATTATCTTAAGTTAAGTCTAGTGTTAAAAGTTGAATAAAAAATTAACTCCTCTTGTAAACTTCAAGAAATAGCTACAAAATCAATAGATATATTATCTTAACTATTCTATGCTAAGGCAAAATCAATTTTTTAATACTTAATCTTACCTAACTTTTTTGTCGAGGAACTCTCAAGCAAGAAAAAATATGGTTTACACACAAAGTTTTGCTCAACCATCTCTTTTTGAGTTAGCACGTGCTGGTAATTTTCAAGCTATAAGTTACTGGATTAATAAAGAACTAAAACCTCAAGGAATTTCTGCTAGTGTGGCCAAGGAACCGACCGGACGTTTACAAGTTCTAGTAGAGTTTCAAAATGAACCTCCAGCAGATAGATTAATCAAGTTTATCTGTCATCAACTTTGGCAGCTTAACTCTCCTATGCTAGAAGGGGTAAGTATCATTGGGCGTTTTAGTGGTTCACCCAAAATAGAGTGGAAAAAATGTGTAAAAATTGTTTCTCCTGCGAAACGAAATTTGCAGAAGCAATCTAGTTTTTCTAGGAATAATGAAAGTATACAATTTCAAACCTTTCGCTCGCTGATGTTAATAGGTTCAGCAGTAGCAGCTTTTATACTAGGTTGTTGGGTAAGTTATCATCAAGTTTTACTAAGAGGTTCAAATTCAGGGGAATGGGTCCAAGGAGCTCTCGAAAAAGTACAAGTAGTTAATCACAGAAAAGTAGCCTACCCAAACGACCCTATAGTTACTTTAATGTTCGGTGGAGATGTTAATCTATCTAATTCTGTTTCTAATGTAATTAAGAATAACTATGATTGGGTTTTTGCCAAAATGGAAGAGTATCGAAAAGCAGATTTGGCAATGGTTAATTTGGAAAATCCTTTAACCAGATCCACTCTCAACATTACAAATAATCAACAACAAAGTATTAACATTGACCCTCGTTATGTCAAAGTATTGAAGTCAGGAGGAATCGATTTAGTTAATCTAGCCAATGACCATTTCATGGATTATAAACAACCAATCTTGGCAGAAACAATAGAAACTCTAGACCGGGCAGGTATTCACTCTGTAGGTGCTGGTATAACTGATGCAGAAAAAGAAGTCAGAAAACCAGATATTATAGAAGTTAAAGGCCAAAAAATTGCCTACCTTAGCTATTACGATACAGACCTTCAAACAACTGATAATACAAAAGAAATACAAGTAATTAATGCTCCCAATAATGATCAAATAGCCGGAGATATTCAAGCTTTAAGAAATCAAGTAGACTGGATTATTGTTAACTACCACTGGGGAGTAGAACTATCAGAATATCCTGGAGATTGGCAGATGGATGTAGCTCGGTTCACAATTGACCAAGGTGCTGATTTAGTGGTTGGACATCACCCTAAAGTATTACAGGGAGCAGAAATTTATCAAGGGCGACCTATAATTTATTCTTTAGGTAATTTTATTTTTGGAGATAACTCCACAAACGATAGTGATTATGATACAGCAGTATTGAAAGTTTCCTTGAAACAAGGCAAGATGAAAATTGAATTTTTGCCTGTAGTGGTAAAGAAATATCAACCCCAGGTTGTCGAAGGTGAAAAGGGAAAAGAAATTCTGAAACACATTGCTCAAATTTCAAGTGCTTTTAACCAGCCAATGAAATCTTCTGTGGAAATAGATGTGAGAAATTCCTCTTTTAGGTTCTTAAATATAGATTCCCAAATAGGGAAACCAAATTCTACTCCATCAATTCCAAGTTTACCTGATTTACATCAAAAATCTCCAGAAAATGATGTGGATATGCCGAAAATATCTAAGAATAATTCTGATAGTGAAGTATTACCTCAAACCAATAGTAGCGATCGCCGTCCTTTCCCACCTAGATTAAATCCTACTACCCCATACCCAAAGGAAGCAAAAGATCCTTTCATTCAGGAGCCATTTATCAAAGAACCTTTTATTGAATTACCCCGTTTACCAATTTAATCAAAATTATGTATGGAGAAATAGATAATTATTGCTGGTTACTTTACCCTCTCTTTTGAGCTTTTGTTGAGATACTTAAAAATACCGCCAAAAAAGTTTAATAAAAATCTCCATCAGCCAATTATTTTTAGCAAGCGATAAGTAGAGCAAGGTAAAAAAATATGTTAGATATTTCGTTATAAAAGCCTTAAAATCAAGTGATATAACTTAGTTCTAAACCAGTTGACAATTTGAAAAATAGGCGTTGCTGATGCGTGGGTATGATTTATATTTATTAGCGATCGCTAAACTATTAAATAGTAACTATTCTAGATTGTTGAGTTTTTATTTTCATACCTTGATTCAGCAATGCCGA
>JASJEE010000461.1 GCA_030064835.1 Microcoleaceae cyanobacterium MO_207.B10
CCTCCACAAGAGCCAGAATATGAAAGTCTGAACGTAGCCGTAACAAGGATGGAGTTATTGAGGAGCCGGATGAGGCTAAAGTCTCACGTCCGGTTCTGAAGGAGAGGTAGGAGTGGAAACGCTCCTATCGACTCTAACCTGTGCGACAATTCTATTTTTCTGATAGCGGGTATCTAAGATATGAGTCAAATTACCATTACTGCCAAGAAAATGAAAATTATCAGCTACTTCAAACCGATATTGCACAGCAAATTTTCAAAGTTGTAGATAGGTCTTTTAAGTCATTCTTTAATTGAATTGAGAAAGCGAAAGAAGGTCTATATAAGTTTGAACAAAAGATACCTAAATAAAGAGGGGTATTTCCCTTTAATAATACCTAGAATTAGGGTGAAAGATGGATATTTTAATATTCCAATGTCTCGGAAATTTAGGGCTGAACATGGTGCAGTAAAAATACCTTTTCCGGAGAGATTAGCAGATAAGAATCTCAAGGAAGTTAGGATAATTCCTAGATATGATGCCCAGTTTTTTGAAGTAGAATTTATTACGGAGTCGGAACCACAACCAGCAGTAAAATCTGATAATGTCGTAGCCATAGACTTAGGCTTAGATAATCTAGCTACTTGTGTATCAAATACTGGGTCATCGTTTATTTTAGACGGTAGAAAACTTAAATCAATCAACCAGTGGTACAACAAAGAAAATTATAGACTGGAATGGCTTTGTTGCATGAAAATATATAGCTGCCACACTTGCTCCGTATATGTACTTCGTAATGCGCGGAAACTGCTGTAACTATTGTCCAACAGATGAATAAAACATCAATCTCGGGAAAGAGAGCGATATAGCTGCCACACTTGCTCTGCGTTTCATGTGCGTAGCAGATATTCTATAGCTACTTTCATGCAACAAAGCTGACTGGAATCAATAAAAGATAAACAGGGTCTTAAATGTTTAACAAAGAAAAAAATTAGTATCACGGTAAACCGGAATAATAAAGTCAGAGATTACTTGAATAAAGCTGCTAGGTATTCAATCAACTGGTGTCAACAAAACAATATATCTACTATTGTTGTAGGTGTTAATCCAGGAATAAAGCAAAATATCAATTTAGGTAAAAAAAATAACCAAAAGTTTGTACAAATACCTCACCATAATTTTAGATTTAAACTAAAAGCTATGTGTGACAGGTATGGTTTTACCTACAAAGAGCAGGAAGAATCTTATACTTCTAAAGCTAGTTTTTTAGATAGAGATAAAATACCTGTTTATAATGCTGATAATCCCACTGAATATAGTTTTAGTGGTAAACGAATTAAGCGATGCAGTGCCGCCAAAGGGGGTTTTCCCCATGAGCGACTGCATCAAGACAGCGTGGTATGTATAAAACTAAGCAAGGAAAATTGATAAATTCCGACTGTAACGGTGCAGCAAATATTGGATTAAAAAGCAAACTGAATGGGTTTATCCCGGACAGATTAGAGGCATCCTTGGCTATGTCATTAAGGGTGAAATTTGACATGACTTTCCTACGGAATGCTCCGCAAACAGTCCGTCAAATTTATTCCACTTAAGAATCCACGCGACTTTTAGTCCGTGGAGTGTCAAAACCTAAGTCATATTTTGATTAAGCATTTTTAAGTTTAGCTGAATATTATTGATCAAGGCCAATAAAAATGTTAGACTACTGCTATTGCTATAATAAAATGTCTAACTAATATTAGTATATCTAAAGAAACTGAGAGAAAAGTGACGGTATGATGCAATTATGGAAAATATCATGGACTACCGTAAATTAGACCCAGCATTAATGAATGCTCTAAGTAAAGTGAAAGAATCACAGAAACAGGCATTAGAAGTGTTTGTCCGCACTATGGAAATTCCTAGCGAAATAGAGGCAAGTTTTTTGCAACAATTGGGGGTAAGAGGAGTAAATCATCATAGATGTACTTTTACAGCTAGACTTTCAGCACAAGCAGTTACAGAATTGTCTAATCAACCTTGGGTTCATAATCTCAAATTAGCAAGGAAGTTTCGTTGCACTTAAAATAATAGTCTTTTATATTGTCTTATATTTTTTACTTACTATTTTCTATAGCAGCAAATACCACAAACTTAGCTCAGGTTAGTTAAGAGATATAGTGGCTATTTTATTATTTCATAATGCTGAATCTAGGAAGTTTTCCTAAGTATAAATTTACCACTAATGTTTTTTGGGAGAGATTCGTCGTTTTTATCCCTTTGTTTTTAAATTAATAAATGAGTATTTTTCCGGGTAAAATTATTATTTTTCCTGGAGATTTGGAATGAATAAACTTGCATCAACTTTTCCTAATCTCTAGCCGGAACTGGAACCAGTTTTTCTGCTTTCACAGCAGAAAAAAAAACCGAGAGTATAGGGTTATTAACTAATAGCAAAACCAAAGCATTAAGACGAAAGTAAATACAGCAAATTCCAAGTATATGAAGTACAGATATTAATGTTCAAACCTCTCTAGTGCGGTCATCTTGACCCCTATGGTTATACCTCACAAAGGTGGAATCTGCTGTAATTCAAATAGTCGGAATTATTCGCCACATAAACCTGAAAAAATGCTAAACCAAAATCATCAATATAAAACTTAATTACTGGGTAACTCGCACTAAATAACTCGGTTGTGCATCAGCAAAGTGTGGGATTCGTCAAGTAGGGCCGGCAAATGTAATCTAAAAGCACTGATATATAAAGGTTTAGGGCATTTTTGTCGCGAAAAAAGTGCGAGTTGTTAAGCTTCTTGGACCAAAAAGTTAGGACAGCATCAAGACACTTCCCAATCAAGATACACCCTACAATTATTCCTCCTACTTTCGGACATCTCCCGACCCTCCCCACACTTCCCACACTTCCTTGACGCACTACCAATAACTCTTTGCAAGAGTCATCATTTACAGATTCTAAATCCTGAATAGCGGTCATTTCAGTTATCAGTTATCAGTAAGATTAAAAAACAGATATTTTGCTCTTTTTGTTAACATAAAATATTTCTTTTTGACTGGCAAGTAAGTAATTAGTTTGACTATATTGTCGCATCAAATAGGTAAAAGATATAATAACTTTAGAACCATTATATATAATGATTAATAATGACTACTTCTGTAGCAAATATTTCACACAAAGTAAATATTAAGTCATTACCTAAATGTCAGTAATATCGCTCTACCTTATCTGAACAAATCAGTTTTATCAGTTTAAAAACGCCCACTATTTAACCGCACCTTTTCACCATAATTTAACAACATTTCCAAAGAAGTCAAACGATTTTGCCAAGTCTGAACTTGATAAGCATTTTCCCTAGCATGATCCCTCATAGAACTCCTGAATTGTAATTGAAATTTCCTTAAACTTCTTTTAGCATGATTCAAATTACTACTGTCAGGATTTTCCGCCAATTGATTCAACACTGTAGCCAACTCCTCAGCATCACTACGCCAACTCTCAAGTTGAGATTGTCCGATAGAAAGTTGCTTATTTGCTAATAGAAAAGTCCATTCTTTTTTTAACGCTTGAAAACGGTCTGCAGCAGCAGCAAAGGGTTGACGATAAGGAATCGGCCCTTCTACAACATGAGAAGCGCTAGCAAAAGCATTTAAAGAAGCTTGGCGATTATTTTTTGTTTCTTGAGATCCTTGAGTACGAGTCAAAAATCCATGTAACCCACTAGTAATCCTTTCAGCCGCAAAAATAATATAACCTCCAGCGGGTAAATCTCGTGCAGCCTGAATTTGGTCTACTGCTACAATTTCAGGAATATTCAAAAGTTTCACTGCTGGCGCTATCAAGGTACTACCTAAGACTCGTGAATCAGTAAGTGGTTGCGTAATTTGCTGAAAGCGATTCGTATCCATTGCATAAGTCATGGGAGTCAGTAAATCAATATCACCCTTCATTGCCCAGGTTTCCCAGTCTTGCTGAATTTTCTCAAACCGTTGATAGCGAGGAAAAGGAAACACAGCAGCAGACAAAATTATCTTTGGATATTTCTGTTTGAGGAACTTAGAAGCATCCGCCACAAAGGTATTCACCTGATTAATCTTAAACTCAGTCCACTTCCACCACATTTGCCGATCGCGTGGCGAAATCTTCATCGGGTCAACACCATATAACTTCTGAAACTGTTGACGCGCGGTGGTGCTGTAACCATAAGAAAAACCCCGCTCTGGATTTTGAAAAGGATAACGAATGTAGTCTAACTGAATCCCATCTACCTGATAGCGACTGGCAATTTCATCTATGACTTTGAGCAGATATTGCCGAACATAGGGATTAGCCGGGTCCATATAAACCTTGGTATCAGAAGGGTTTCGTTGGCGACCTCTGTTATCAGTCATTACCCAACTAGGATGAGCTGAAATCACCGGACCCAAATAACTATCTGGCTGATTCAGAACTCTATTGTGAGCTTGATTACCCACAGCAAATACCCACATCCAAGCGTGTATTTCCATATTACGCTCGCGGGCTAATTTCACCGCAGCCTCCAGAGGGTCCCACCCAATTGTCAACGGATTCTGTTTCGGAGCAATATTACTAGGATAAATAGTGTAACCAGCATTAATAGTTTCAAAGAAAACAGTATTAATACCAGCAGCAGCCAAGCGATCAAATACCATTGCCAAACCTCGCTTTGATCGCGCTCTGACAATCGTACCCCGGTCTAACCAGACAGCCCGAATTTCAGCTCCTGCTCTTTCACCATCTGTAGGATAATTTTCCCACAGCATTTGTCTAGTTTGGAGCCATTGACTTCTAGCAGTAGCGTATTGTTTGGATGCTACTTGTTGGGGAAAGTTTTGAATTACCTGACGAGCTTTGGTAATTACCTGTTGAGCTTTGCTGATGCTGCGATTGCTTTGAGCCACAAATGTAGTGTTATCAGTATTGGCAGCTACCAAGCTACTACCGTCTGTTGCCAGGTTAACTTCTAAATTTGCTGACTTAGCTGCAACCATTGCACTTTCAAATCTGCCCAAAAGATTATTTAACTCCTGCAACATTGCATATGCTTCTCCTCTGCTAATCGGATAATTTCCTTGTCGAACATCCAAACCAGGAGGTGCTGATTCTGATGAGAGGTCTCTTCCAGAAGGGACTTGCACATCTGGTGGAACCACGGGTCTCAATAGCGCTGTGATGGGGTTACGTCGGGAGGAAGATGTTGTTGTTTCTATTTGTTCTTGTTGTTCTTGATTACTACTTTCTGTGTTGCGGGTTTGATTTCGGAATCTGTTCCAAATACCGCCTCTATTATTAGTAGTAGTTTCTGGAGTCAGGTTTTCAGTGGCAGTAACTGTAGTCTCATTGTTGCTGAGAGTTTCAGTTTCTTCGTTTTGTGCTTGTTGTTCTCGGAATCTATTCCAAAAACTGCCACCTCTATTAGTAGTAGTTTCTGGAGGAGAATCCCTAGAGCTAACTGTAGTGTCATTGTTGCTGAGAGTTTCAGTTTCTTCGTTTTGT
>JASJEE010000081.1 GCA_030064835.1 Microcoleaceae cyanobacterium MO_207.B10
ATCTCACTATTCTCCCTCGGCAAGTTTCCGGCCTGCCTTAATTAGTCTAAACTCCAGTAAATTTAATTGATAAAAAAATAATACAAATTTATTTCCTGACTGCTAATTACCGAATAATTAATAGTTAATAGTTAATAATTAATAATTAGGGTTTGCTGATTAAATCTCAAAGCATTCACAGGTAAAAAAATTAACATTTTTAGGTCTGGAAAAAGTGCAAGCTTTTAACTCCAAAAGATTCAAAAAGTTAGCATTAAAGGTTCACTATAGCAGAAAAATTAAGGGACTCTTCTTCCTACTATCCCCTCTATAACTCCCATTTATCCTGACTCCTACCCTTACCAAAATCATTTTTCACCAAACCCTAATTAGATAATTCAGGTTTAAAGCCAACTCTTTGATAGGGAATAAAATCAAAACAAATCCTTAAGATTCAATCCTATCCGTTTTCAGCAGGGGTAATTATTAATTATTAATTGTTAATTGTTAATTGTTAATTGTTAATTGTTAATTGTTAATTGTTAATTATTAATGATTAATTATTAATTGTTCATTACTGAACACCCAAATATTACAACTGAGATAAAATAACTATACAGATTTTTTTTTCCTGCTTAATATCATCTTCGGATTATACAAAAACTTGATTCTTTCTAAAATTTTCTTCCCTTCATAATTCTGCCCTCTGCCTTCCTTTCTCCAAAGTATTAACTATTCAACCGGAGGCGATCACTCCCATCTTTTTTTCTTAGCGATCGCCATTATTATTTCGATATAAACAGGATTTTACTTTAGCTATTCCAAGCCCGATGAGATAATATAGAAGAAAACATTCGTACTCCTCGCAATAAATTAGATAGTGGTAAATGACCTTTTGGTGCAGTCAAATCCCAGGTAAATTCCTTTGGATATCTAGTCCAAGTATTCCCATTTTTCCAGCCTATTTTTGGTAGTAACTTATCCCAATTTTTACCAACTGCTAACCACATTTGTCGTTGTACAGAATAGCCAAATTTACCTTCTGAATAAACTAACCACATTTTGTTTATAGTTTGAAAATCTGCAATGGGAATACTATCTACTTCTGAGAAATAAAGCCACTTTCTTTGGACAGCAGCTTCTCCTGCTAACTCACACAATTTTTGCATGGTTAACTTATCAGCTTCTAAAAAATCCTGATGTGCTAATTTTATTTGTAAATGGCTATAATCAATATTAGATTCTGAAGTTATTGGTACTATTCCTAGAGGCAAATTTGTTTTGATAAATTCCTCAACTTTTAATGAATTTACTTGCAGTAAAACCTGATAAATTTTTCCTCCCACTATAGTCGGTGAATCTGATTCTTGATTTTGCAAAAATTCCATCAGAATTTCCCAACCACTATCTCCTATTGCTGCTAAATTAGGTATTATCTGTAACTGTTTTTTTTCAGAACCAGATTCTAGTTGAGAGCGCATTTCAGCTAGATCGTATGAAGCGTTTTCTGTAGAACTAATCTTCGATTCTGTCATAAACTTATTGTTTTTTTTATTTTGAAATTATTGTACTTATAGCGTTTCTCAACCTCGTGAGTTATAGTTAAACTAATACACATTTAAAATGCGTATTAACAAGTCAGAAAATTTTCCCATGCGCGGAAGCGGGGTTCAGAATTAATTAGGGTTTTTCCTTGAACGAGGTACAAACAATAAGTTGTTTAAATGCACAACAGCTTATCTTTTTGTCTTTTTATTCCCCTGTTCCCTGTTTCCTCAAACAAACAAATTTTCCACCTCACAATAATCGTAATTGCTATATATAGATAATTTACAACTATATTTACTTACTGTCTAAAATTCGATTGATAATTTTACTGGTAGAAGTAGGAATTTCTATTTGAATTAAGGAAATTTGACCACCATATCCTTGAACTTTAGGAGCTTCAGGCAATGTTTCAACTTGATAGTCCCCACCCTTGACATAAATATCAGGTTTGAGCCTTTCTATCGGATAAATAGCAGTAGTTTCACTAAAGATGACAACTCCATCTACTGGTTTCAGAGCTGCCAAAACCTCGGCCCTTTGTTTTTCAGGTACAATGGGCCGAACTGGTGTCCCTGGTTTTTGGGGCTTAATAGTTTCTACCGAGCGATCGCTATTTAATCCTACTATGAGAGTTTGCCCTAAAGATTTTGCTGCCCACAAATAACGAATATGTCCTGCATGAATTAAGTCAAAGCACCCATTAGTAAACACTAAAGGTCGCCAAATGTTTGGTTCAGAATTAATCAAATTTTCTAATTCTGTCAAATTATAGACACCAGGAATTAACTTTTCAGAATCCATTTTTTAGTATTTACCTTGATAATGAGTTATGATTCAGTTGATTTTTCCTCTGCATCTATATCTACACTTTTTGTTTCTGCTTCTTGTTGTGCTTGATATCCATGTTCAAAAGCAAAACGAACCAATTGAGAGCGGTTTTCTAGATTTAGCTTTCTCAAAATTTTACTCAAATGAGTTTGTACAGTGCGAGGACTAATAAATAAGCGCTCGCTTATCTGTTTATTAGTCAGACCTTGAGCAACTTCCCAAAAAACTCTTTCTTCTGCTGGTGTTAGAGGCAGTGGTTCTGGTTTTTCCTGATAATTTATTTTAGCAGTATACTCTTGTGTAATTCTTTTTATTTCTGAATGAATGCGACGAGAACGTTCTAATTCAGCTTCAATTTTTGCTACTAACTCGCGCATTTCAAAAGGTTTATTTAGATAATCATCTGCTCCCATAGATAAACCAACTATTCTGTCTTCCAACTCACTCTTACTTGACAGAAATATAAACGGTACTAACTGACCTGAATTACTAGCACGGAGACGCTGACAAAATTCCAAACCATCCATTTCCGGCATCATTACATCAGAAACAATTAAATCCGGTTCTTCTTGCTCTAATATTGATAGTGCATCTACACCAGACATGGCATCTTTGACTTCATATCCTTGTAGTTCAAGATGCCTTTTGAGTAGGAGCCTTAAGCTATTTTCATCATCTACTACTAATATTTTTTTCTTTTTATCTGCTTCTAAATTTTCTTTCACGGTCAACTTCATCCTCCTACTTAGGCACTCTACTACAAATATTCAATCATAATATTTACATTGCTATTTTAATTTAAAATTATGTTGATTATTTGTCTGAATTACCACTTTCATCCATAGCATTATTTATAGCTTTTGGCAAGATTTTTTTTGCCAAAATATATGATTACTATTTTAGTATTTTACTAAAATTCTGTTAAGTCTGAGTAAAATATTGAAAAAACTGCCGTGAGAAAGTGATATTTTGAAATAAAAACAAACATTGAACTGTTAAAATAAATCAGCTAACTAGCAAAAAGGGTCTCAAAAGGACAGGTGTAACTTCATCTAGATATAAGCTAGTATTGTACAATAATCCTTCTGTTCAATCAATTTTAAAATGGGATGTAGATATGTAAATGTGCATAGACCATAACTACACCTGTCATAATAGATATTTAAGAACAGACTTGTAATTGAATAACTAGAATATACCAACCATCAGCAGCAAAGTGCATCCCCGACTTTAAGACCCTTGTGGCAAATGGACTCTAAATTAGAACTCAGCAAAATCCCATGACAGCAACAAATATCCGTCAATATTCCTCTATCGCAGTATTAACTCTGATTGTGGCAGGAATAATTATGATTTTGTCCTCTCTGCTCGACTTTATTGTATTGTCAATTCCTTTTAACATTACCAGTAGGGGATGGCAGATGAACCTAGCTATTCAGATAGTAGATCGGGGAATAATTCCCATGGTAGGAATGGCCCTATTGTTCACAGGCTATTGGGTACGAAGTAATTCCGGACTTCAGGATAATTCTAAAGGCTCAATACTAGACCTGAGATTTTGGGTACTACTACTGGCTAGTATATTAGGATTAGTATATCTATTGCTATTTCCTTTACACTTGAATAATACTCGCATAGCTAGATATGAGAACATTCAAAGGATCGATCAGCAAGCTAGCCAACTCGAAACACAACTAGAAGCTCGTATTGGCAGTAGTGAGTTTCAAGCTCAGATCCAACAATACGAAAATCAATTAAGAAATCAATTGACTACCCTGCGAGAAGATGAAGCTAGATTAAATGAAGCACCAGAACAAGTAAAAAGTTTACTGGAGCAGTCAAAAGATAATCCTCAAGTCATAGATGATTTTATAAACCGTCAAAGTGAACAACTACCAACTAGATTTCTAACTCGTATCAGGACTCGTAAACAAGAACTAGAAGAACAAGCTAATACAAGCTCTCTTAAATCTAGTCTCAGAACAGGTATTAGCAGTTTAATCTTAGCAGTAGGATACATTATGATTGGTTGGATGGGATTAAAAAATATGGGAATAATTGGAGCTAAAGGGCGTCGTAAAACTCCAGTTAGATAAATAATTTAATTACCGATAAAGCTCAAAATTTAAGTCCCAAGAAAAACTGAATTTATTGCAAGGGCAGCCAGAGCTAACTATTATATATACTGGGGAAAAAAATGTGAACTTTTAACCCTAATGCTCAATGCCCTATGCCTAATTTTTATTTTTTGATGAATTTGGGAGCTTCATAGAAAAACTTTTACTAAATTCCTGTAATGTTCTCAATTTACATACTAACCTACAACGAAGAAATAGATATTGGTCCTTGCATTGAGTCAGCAATGCTATCTGATGACATTATGATTATTGACTCTTTCAGTAGCGATCGCACTCTAGAAATAGCTAAAACTTATCCCGTACAAGTTGTCCAACATAAATTTGAAAGCCATGGACGACAGCGAACTTGGATGTTACGAGAAGTTCCGGCCAAACATGAATGGGTCTATATCCTGGAAGCAGATGAACGGATGACCCCCGAACTATTTAATGAATGCCTAGAAGCAATCAAAAGTCAAGAGTATATAGGCTACTATGTAGCCGAAAGAGTTTTGTTTATGGGAACTTGGATTCGCCGCAGCACCCAATATCCCCGTTACCAGATGCGTCTATTTCACAAGGAAAAAGTATGGTTCAGTGACTATGGTCACACAGAAAGAGAAGTTTGTGAAGGCCCTACAAGTTTTCTCAAAGAAACCTATCCTCACTACACCTGCAGTAAAGGTATTTCTCGTTGGTTGGACAAACACAACCGTTATTCCACCGATGAAGCATCAGAAACTGTACGACAACTAGAAACAGGAAGCATATCCTGGAAAAACCTATTTTTTGGTACATCAGAAGTAGAGAGAAGACGTGCCCTCAAAGACTTTTCTCTCCGGCTGCCCCTACGGCCAATAGTTCGGTTTATTTATATGTATATTTTCTTAGGAGGATTTATTGATGGCCAGGCTGGATTAGCGTGGTGTACCTTGCAAGCTTTCTACGAATATCTCATACTAATTAAAGTCTGGGAAATGAAAAATATGCCTGTACCATCATTAACTTCAGCTACCAATGTCAAGCCAAAAGTAGAAATAGAGGCACAGGGGTCAAGCATAACTCAATAACCGTAGCACCCGCTAAACATCAAGAGAGTAATCAAATTGTTGAGTTAAGACCGACACCCATAATGGCTGATTCTTAAGTAAAAGTACAGGTAAATCAAAAATTAATAGCAAAATTCCCCCAGCTAAAATCACAAATCTACACAAGGAACCTGGGTAAATTAAAGTATGCATCTGAGCGAAATTACTCATCCTAACCAGTTGCACGGTCTTTCAATTCATCAATTAGAAGAAATTGCTAGACAAATAAGAGAAAAACATTTACAAACAGTTGCCACTAGTGGCGGCCACTTGGGTCCAGGTTTAGGGGTGGTAGAACTAACCCTGGGTCTCTATCAAACTCTTGACCTTGATCGCGACAAAGTTATTTGGGATGTAGGCCACCAAGCTTATCCTCACAAAATTATTACAGGTCGATATCACGATTTTCATACCTTGCGACAAAAAGATGGAGTTGCTGGTTATCTAAAGCGTTGCGAAAGCAAATTCGACCATTTCGGCGCGGGCCATGCTTCTACCAGTATCTCTGCTGGTTTAGGAATGGCATTAGCTAGAGATATGAAAGGAGATAACTTTAAGGTAGCAGCGATTATTGGTGATGGTGCATTAACTGGTGGTATGGCTTTAGAAGCTATTAACCATGCAGGTCACTTACCCAAAACTAATATGCTGGTAGTGCTGAATGATAACGAGATGTCCATCTCCCCGAATGTAGGTGCTATTTCTCGCTATCTCAACAAAATGCGCCTCTCCCCACCTATTCAGTTTCTCAAAGACAATCTAGAAGAACAATTCAAACATATTCCCTTTGTCGGCGAAACCTTTACACCAGAAATGGAAAGGCTCAAAGAGGGAATGAAGCGTTTGGCTGTCTCAAAGGTGGGAGCAGTTATTGAAGAATTGGGTTTCACTTATATTGGCCCTGTTGATGGGCACAACTTAGAGGAACTAATCACAACTTTCAAACAAGCCCATGAAATTCCTGGACCTGTATTAGTTCATGTTTCCACCACTAAAGGTAAAGGATACGCAGTTGCAGAAGAAGATCAAGTAGGATATCACGCTCAAAGTCCATTTAATCTAGCTACTGGTAAAGCTAAACCAGCAAGTACACCCAAGCCCCCCGGGTATTCTAAGGTTTTTGCCCATACTTTGGTTAAACTTGCCGAAAATAATCCTCAGATTATTGGTATTACTGCTGCGATGGCAACTGGTACAAGTCTAGATAAACTTCATGCTAAGTTGCCAAAACAATATATTGATGTGGGTATTGCTGAACAACACGCTGTTACTCTAGCAGCAGGATTAGCTTGTGAAGGAATGCGGCCAGTTGCAGCTATTTACTCGACTTTTCTGCAACGAGGTTATGACCAAATTATCCATGATGTCTGTATTCAGAAGTTACCTGTTTTCTTCTGTTTAGATCGTGCTGGTATTGTAGGAGCAGATGGTCCGACTCACCAGGGAATGTATGATATTGCCTATTTACGTTGTATCCCGAATATGGTAGTGATGGCACCTAAAGATGAGGGTGAGTTACAACGGATGGTGGTGACTGGTATTGAATATACGGATGGGGCAATCGCTATGCGTTATCCTCGTGGTAATGGTTATGGGGTACCTCTGATGGAAGAGGGTTGGGAAGCTATTCCTATTGGTAAGGCTGAAATTCTACGGAATGGTGATGATGTGCTGATATTGGGTTATGGTTCTATGGTACATCCGGCTATGCAAACTGCGGAAATTCTGAGTGAGCATGGTGTTAGTGCTACTGTGGTAAATGCTCGTTTTGTCAAGCCTTTGGATACTGAATTAATTCTACCTTTGGCACAACGTATTGGTCAGGTTGTGACTATGGAGGAAGGTTGTTTGATGGGTGGTTTTGGTTCGGCAGTTACGGAAGCATTGATGGATAATAATGTGCTTGTACCTGTGTTACGTTTGGGTGTACCGGATAAGTTGGTAGATCATGCTAAACCTGATGAGTCGAAGGCAGATTTGGGTTTGACTCCTTCTCAGATGGCAGAACGTATTTTGCAGAGTTTGAAGCCGAAGTTATCGACTGTTAAGGTTTAAT
Source organism: Microcoleaceae cyanobacterium MO_207.B10 (assembly GCA_030064835.1). Classification (GTDB taxonomy): domain Bacteria; phylum Cyanobacteriota; class Cyanobacteriia; order Cyanobacteriales; family Microcoleaceae; genus JASJEE01. Next base: position 7,617 of record JASJEE010000081.1, read on the forward strand.
ATTTTTGTGGGAAATTCTGGAATAGATTTTTCTGCATAATAAATGTAGAGATGTTCTATGGAATGTCTCTACAAAAGGGTGGTTAGTTGAGATTTATTTAATGATAACTTTGCAGGGAGGTTGCATACAACTATTTTGTAATCTACTAATTATTGTTAAATATTTTTTGTATTTGTTATCTACTCATCATACCTCATTATTTCTGAAAGATTTTTTGATTGCTGCTGGTGCTGTTCTATTACTTTATCCCAATTAATATTCTGCACTATTTCTGAAAGATTGTTTGATTGCTGCTTATGCTGTTCTATTACTTTATCCCAATTAATATTCTGTATTATTTCTGAAAGATTTTTTGATTGCTGCTGGTGCTGTTCTATTGTTTTACCTAATAAAGTAATATCAGGTTTATCAGCAGATTCAATGTCAGCAATTTGATTAGTTTCTTCAATTGAACAAGGATTAATATCAAGCTGAAATTTCTCTTTAGTATATTTGAGAAAACTCTCAGGTCTATACATCCAAAATCGTTGTTTGACATTTTCTTGAAACTCACGTCTCAATTCTCTGTGAGGCATATTGCCGTTTTTCTTGTTCCACCAATCTGCTTTATTATCCCTAGTAATAAAAATTATAGGTAGAGATTTTTCCTTAGCCAAATCTAAAATTTGTTTCCACAGGATAAAATCTCCGTACTGTTTTTTACCTTCCTTTTTTTTATCTTTTTTATCTTCAAAACCAGGAGGTATTGATTTCTTAAATCTAGTCTCGCCTTCCTGGTATAAATTTTCTAAAGTTTTCTCATTATAGGGTTTTCCTACTTTTGAATCAAATAGTGAAAGTATTTTTTCTAGAATTTTATCTTCCCGAATGTTATCTTCATCAGTTTGAGGTAAATAATGATTATTTTCTAATATTTCTATCTTTTCTCTAAATACTCTTTCTACCTCATCAATTGCATCAAAATAACTTTTCTGTTTATCAAAAAGAACATTTATTACCGAAGAAATAAATCTTCCTGTCTGTGAAATTTTTCCCCTGAGACTTTCAAAATTATGTTGTTCTTTTTTCCACTCCTAAAATATTGATAGAGCTTCCTGAAAAGATTTTTTCTCTTTGTCTATAGTTTCCTTCTGATGCTGAAAAAATTCATCTGCTACTTGATAAGGTAGCCAGATTCTATCTCTATCTTTGAGATATTCTAATATTCGGAAATAATCATCTGATGTAGAACTTGATACCCGATAGAAATCTAATAAAAAATTTGTATCGAAAACAAAAGTTGCTTTTTCCCATAATTCTGCCAAATCAGTTTCAGATAGGGGAAATTTCCAAAAGAATAAATCTTTCATTTTTTTAGTTATTTTTGGTGTACTAATAATGAAAAGCCCCGTAATGAAAAGTGCTATAATTTTTCAAGCATTAAATATTCTGAATTTGGCTAATTAACCAAGCATATATCTGACTACGACCTGTTGTCCGACACCGACGCAACGCCTCTTCAAGTAAGCTAAAAGGTAATGGGGGTAAAACTTGCGATTTGCCAATAACTCTACTCCCACCAGAAATAATTTCAAAAGCAATTAGTTGAGCATAAACTACATTTATCACCCAATATTCACTACAGTTTAGTTTTTCATAAAGCATTCGCTTACTACCAATATCATCAGCAAAAGATGTTTTGGCAATTTCAATAACTAGATCGGGAGGCGGATAAACATCTAGATCGACAATAGTTGTATCCGGGGGAATAATTTCTGCATTTTCACCAATGTAGAATGCGAGGTCTGGTTGTGCTTCTCTCTCACCAATTTTTCGGAAAGAACAGTTAGTAAGTCCTACTAGGGGAATAGATTTGAGGCCACTGAATAAAGCGACAGCAGAGCCGATAGAAAGGTTATCATAAGAATGGTCGTAACCTTGGGGAGCCATTTCAATTCTTAGTTGTCCATTGTGATAATAACATTTAGCCTCTTCTTGTTCCTGAACAGTTTGGATGTACTCATCCCAAGTAGCTCTGACCCAAACATCTGTTGGTAATTTGGTTTGGAGGTTATTCATAGATCACCTCAGTTTTTGAGTATATCCATTATACAGAAGATTTCAGCTTGGTAAGGTATCATAGCTAGGAATATTGGCGTTGCATAAATGCTGGATGATTTTAATAGTTTTGTAAAATAGGCATCTTGCCTGTTCCTGATATTTTCATAAGTATTCAAATGAACATGATATTAGATATCCGAAAAATCAACTTGCTGCATAAAATATTCATCAACTCTTAAATTTTGAGAAAACAGTCAAATCAATAATACCTGTGGTTAAATATTAATAATTAAACAAAATATTATAGCGTTTCTCAAGAAGGGTGAGGTACAGTTGTTTTTCTGATTTGCTATTCCCCATTCCCTCATCTTCCCTACTCCCTACCCCCTACTCCCAAAACAAAGGAATTTTGTACCTCACCAATACGGGAAATGCTATATCTCAAATATTGCTATTAATAAATCATAAATTATGAACAGTGAAAATCATTTTAATATAGTAGTAATTGGAGCAGGTCCGGCAGGCTGTCAATGTGCTATAAGTTTAGCTAAATTAGGATACAAAATTTTACTGGTTGAACAACACGAAATATTTCAAAAAAATGATTTTTCTAGTGCAGCAACTCCCCTAGAAACTCTTGATAAATTTGATTTGCCAGAAACAGTAGTTGGTAGTTATTGGCAAAAAATTAGTATTGTTACAACTAATGTTCATCAGACCTGGGCATCACCAAAAATATTAGGAGCTGTTTTAAACTTTGCCAAACTCAGAGCATTTTTGGCAGGAGAAGTAGAAACTTATGGTGGTAGAGTTTGGATGGGTTGTCGCTATACTAGACACTTTCAATAAGATGGAAAAACTATTGTATAAATGAGGCGTTTAGGTGGTGAAAAATTTACTGTTAGTACAGAATTTTTGGTTGATGGGACAGGACCAGCAAGAGCAGTTATGTACGATAAAAAAAGCAGTAAACCTCAGTTATTTAATGCTGCGGGAATTGAATATTTAATCGAAGTTGAACCAAGGGAATATGATAAATATGCTAATGATTTAATTTTTTTCTTAGGTCACAAATGGATGCCGAAAGGTTATTCTTGGATATTTCCTATGGAACCAGAAAAGCAAAGATTAAAAATTGGTGTAGTAAAGTTTAAGTTAGAATATCAACAAATAGTAGAAACAAAATCAATGAGGTGGTATCTAGAATTATTGATTAAAGATTACATGAAACTTGAAAAATATAAATTAATAGATACCCATGGTTCAACTGTGAAATATTCTACAGGATTAAAAGATATTTATTATCGAGATAATGTTATTGCTATTGGTGATGCAGTATCTACTATTAATATGTTGGGTGGGGAAGGAATTAGACATGGTATGGAAAATGCAGAAATAGCTAGTAAATATATACAAAAATATCTCAACAAACGGTTATCTAGTTTTCGTCCCTACCAAAGAGAAATGCAGAGACGATATGCTATTAAATGGAATATTTCTGAACAAATGGGGCGCAGAAGATATATGCAGGATAGTGATGAGTTGATTGATAAAGGAGTGAATTATTTAAAATCTTTGACAATGGAAGATATGATGAATATTTTGTTTGAATATAATTTTCAAAAGTTGTATAAAGGATTGGGTAAATATTTACAACGCAAGCTAAAATTAGGATGGCAACAAATTAACAATTTTTTTATGGCTAAATTCAGCTAAGTTTAGTAAATTTGGTTTGACTATTCAGGTATTAATGCTCAACTTTGTAGCTCTTTTCTAGGAGGTGGTCTGTCAACAGCTTTTTGAATTAATTAATGAGTAATACCAGTTTGCGAAATGTTTGGTATAAATAGGGGTTGCTGATTAATTCTCCCGCGCATTGACAGATAAAGGCTTGAACTTTTTTAGGTCGAAAAAGCTGGCACTTTTTTCCACCTAAAAGCTGAAAAAGTTAGCATTTTAGGAAGACAAGGGGAGAAAAATCAAGGGATAATTCTTATCAATTAATGAACCATTCCTCCTGACTCCTGACTCCTGATTCCTACCCGAACCCATGGATACTTTTTCAGCAAACACTAAATAGTTGGGCTGCTGCTTAGGAGTCAGCAAAAATAGAATCTAAAAATTTTTTATGGTCAGCCTCTATTATTAATCAAAGAGACATGAAAATAACTTTCTTTTTTCATGCTTAGTATAAGGTTAGATAATGTGCTTTTACATTAACTTTTAATTATAACTAAGATAGTGAATGCACAAGCAAAGATTAAGACAGCTATAATGCTTAATATTGAGTATGTTTGGTGGGTTACGCTGGATAGTTAGTAGTTTGCTTCGCGACTCATTAAGTATTGTCACCTCACCCACCCTACTGGACTGTTTCATCTTAAATGTTGCACTCTTATTTTAAATTCTGGGTTGATTAATCTCCCCCCTCTTCCCACACCTCCCACAACTCCCACCCACACTTGTTTAATGCACTACTTTAGCTGAAACAGTCCACTACGCCTAGATTTAATATTCCTTTTACAAACAGTCTCTAAATATTTCAATTCTGATTTATATAGCAATTCCCAAGAAGTGTGAGGTACAAAATTCCTTGGTTTTAGGGAACACTTAACTGGGAACTGGGAATAGGGAATAGGGAATAGGGAATAGGAACAAATAAAAATAGGTGTACCTCATTAGGCTGAGAAACGCTATACTTCAAAGAAAATAAATGAATGGCTAGCATCTACTAACTAAAAGCTAAATGCTGAGGATTCTATTATTGCCAATAAAACTATAATTAGGGGAAAATATTATGTCTAAAATTACAGAAGTTAATCCAATTATCTGGGAAAATGACCGAGTTTTATTAATTGACCAAACTCGCTTACCAGGAGAATATAAAATTGTAGAAATTAACAGTTCTGAAGAGATGGCAAAAGCCATTAAAACAATGATAGTTCGTGGGGCACCAGCCATCGGTATATCAGCAGCTTATGGAATGTATTTAGGAGCCAAAGAAATTTCCATAACTGATAGAAATGAATTCTTAAAACAGCTAGAAGAAATTGCTGTAAGATTACGACAAACTCGCCCAACTGCTGTTAATTTATTTTGGGCAATTGAACGAATGTTGAAAGTAGCAAATCAAACTAATGCGTCTGTAGAAGAAATTCAAACAACTTTATTAGAAACTGCTAAAAATATTCATGCAGAAGATTTACAAACTTGTAAAAATATAGGCGATCGCGGACTAGAAGTTTTACCAACTATTCCAGAAAAATTAAACATATTAACCCACTGTAATGCTGGTGCTTTAGCTTGTGCAGGTTATGGCACAGCTTTAGGTGTCATTCGTTCTGCGTGGCGAGAGGGAAGGTTAGCAAGAGTCTACGCTGATGAAACTCGTCCTCGTCTTCAAGGGGCAAAACTTACTACTTGGGAATGTGTCCAAGAAAATATACCCGTCACCCTAATTAGTGATAATATGGCCGCCCACTGTATGAAACAAGGTTTAATTCATGCTGTAGTAGTAGGAGCTGACAGAATAGCAGCTAATGGGGATGCTGCTAATAAAATTGGTACTTATAGTTTAGCAATTGTTGCTAAAGCACATAACGTTCCCTTTTTTGTGGCAGCACCCCTCTCAACAATAGACTTCAAAATATCTGATGGCAGTCAAATACCTATTGAAGAAAGAGATACGAAGGAAATATATCAGGTAGGAGAAACGCGCATTTGTACAGAAGGAGTAGAATTTTATAATCCTGCATTTGATGTCACACCTGCAGAATTAATTGCAGGAATTATCACAGAATATGGCACAGTTCTGCCAAGAGAATTAGAACAGTTTCGGGCAAAGCAGTTAGTTTGATTTCAAAACAAATTATCCCATTATATTCTACCAAATTGATAAATTTTTGCTACAAATATTATCAATCTTGGGTGTAGGGTTTGGGGTATTGGGTGTGGTGAAATCAGAGGAAAAACAAAGAAAAAGGCTGGCGATAAAAGGGATAAAGTGGAAAAACTTTATTAATTAGTTAATAGTTGCAGTTTGAGCCAGGATCACATTCTTTTTTTGTAAGCATTCAGCAGTCAGCAGTCAGCAGTCAGCTATTAGCTATTACAAGGAGGAAGAAATATTGAAAAACTTCAAAGAATTAAAAGTATGGGTAAAAGCTCATCAGTTAACCTTACCAGTCTATCAAGCCACATCTACATTTCCCGGCACGCCCATTGTATGGGTTGACAAGTCAAGCTCGTCGTTCTTGTGCTTCAATTCCTGCAAATATTGCAGAAGGATGTGGTAGAAATGGAGATGCAGAACTATGTCGTTTTCGCGACAATTGCTATGGGTTCAGCAACTGAAGCTTGAGTATCATCTTTTACTTGCTCGCGACCTGAATTTCATCCAAGCTTCAGCTTTCAGCTTGGATGAATCTCTGGTTGAAAATTTAGTAGAGGTTAAACGAATGCTAGCTTCATTCATTAAAAAGCTGTTTGCGCAGCATTCCGTAGGAAGAGCTGACAGCTAATAGCTGTTTGCGCAGCAGTCCACAGGAAATGCTTACCTTTTTTTTATTGGTATTAATTGCTCATTGTCACCTCTTTTGCTGCTTTGAGCATTTTTTTTCCAACCTTTAAATTTGGCTGATTACTTAAGTGTTGAAGTATTGCTGAAGGTATAATATCAAATTCAAAGCAACCTTACTTATTTCTGGTTATTCCTCCTTTTTTTTAAAGTGATTTTTTCCTTTCTTAATTCTCTTTTTCCTAAATTATGTACGTCGTAAAACCGTAATATCCCTTGCCAACAAACAACCTCACTACTGGTAGTAAATATTTATCAAACTGCTATAATTTATTTGAATTCTAACATCTTAACGATTAAGGAAATGAAAGCTACCCAAATAGCACCAGATAAACTAATTAAAAATTTACTCTTTTGGCTACTAGCTATTACTTCCGGTTTAGTAACCATTTATATTACTGCTCTCTGGAAAAGTGACGACTCGGCCCACCTGGGAATGAGTGCCCTATTTTTCCTCGCAATTGGCTCAATGATTTGGGAACGACGATATAAATTAAATCTAGAAAGTGAAACTATCCCCACCATTCTCGGCTTATTAATCATAGGTGGGTTACTCTTCAACAGTACAAATTTCGCTAAACCAGATACAGTCAGTCCATTTTGGCGACTCTATCCATTTATTGCTGGGGTATCCTTAAGTTTAATTGCCTCCGGTTTTCAAGGATTCAAACAATTCTGGCGAGAACTAACAATCCTCTTTTTTATCGGAGGGCCAAGCGTTATTATCTCATCATTAATGGATATATCTGAAATTACGGCAAAATTTTCCACTTTTCTCCTTTGGTACATGGGCTTTGATGTGGTAAATGAAGGTGTTTATGTTCTTTTACCCACAGGTAGTGTAAGAGTTTTTGGTGGATGTTCGGGCTTGGAATCTATAACTTATGTATTGGGATTAGCGGTAATGTGTATGTTAATGTTTCCTACTACAAAGAAGGTTCATAAATATATAGTGCCAATAGTGGGATTGATTATTGGGTTTGTAGTTAATGGATTTCGGGTGGCTTTGATGGCAATTCTGGTAGCATATTCTCAGCCAGAAGCTTTTGACTATTGGCATGAAGGAGATGGTTCTTTGATATTTGGTATGATTGCTGTAATGGTTTTTGGGCTATTTTATATGTTTTTGATGAAGCAAGACGAAAATCAACATCAGGAACCTGAGAATTTGTAGCTATGTCAAAAGCTTGTCCCTGTAGAGGCGGGGGTCAAATCCTCAAACAAAGAAAACTGTTGATGTCAATCAAGTTGTTATAAACTAGATTAAGATTCTTTTTTTTACTTTTAAATCAGGGAATCTAGTTGCTCTAAACCTGATGTTTTTGGTAAACATAATGAGTTGGAAGCAAGTCCGGATAGTTTTATTAGCAGCCACGTTAGTTGGTATTATGGCTGTCTTAGTTATGGCTTTATTAACACCAGCCCCAGAAAAACCAAAAGTCAATGATCGCCCTGCTGAACCTAATTTAGAAAATCAGGAAAATTAGTAATTTTATGCTATTAGTGGTGTTATCTCTAGTTCAAAAATAGACTCTGAGAGATTATTTTATTAACTATTATTAAGCTTATGAATGAACCAAGTCAGGTAAACCTTAATAAGTCCGTAGAGGTAAACCTCAATAAGTCGGTAGAGGAACTCAGTAAATTCAGTAAAATTTTGCTGAAATCTAATAGTTTATGGCATTATATCGGTTATGGTTTATTATTCTTTTCTTTGTTAGATACAATTACCTTGTTTATTCCGCCTCAATTACTGAATCCTCAATGGGAACTTCAAACTATTGGCTCATTAGTAGAACGAGTAGCTGTTCCTCTGATTGGATTGGCACTAGTATTTTATGGTGAAGGTACTCGGAGATTGGGTTGGGAACCACCTCTACTTAAGTTATTATCTTGGTTAAGTTTGCTTTTAGCAATTCTATTTATTTTAATGATACCATTGGGTCTCATAAATACTATTAGATTAGAACGAAGATTAGCTACTCAAATTAATACTCAGTTAGAACAAGGAAAAACACAAATTGAACAGGTGAAACAGGAGTTACAGCAAGCTAATACTCCTGAACAGATGGAAAATCTTTTGAGTCGTTTAAATGCTAGAGGAGGAACTCCAGAGATTAATTCTAACGAACAGCTTAATGAAGTTAAACAAGAGCTTTCTTCTTTTGTTACTGATGCTGAGACAAATATCACAACTCAGGCACAGACAACAAAATCTACTCGCAGTTTAAATTTGTTTAGAAATTCTATTAAATGGAATTTAGGAGCATTAATATCTGCAGTATTATTTATTATTATTTGGCGCTCCACAAAATGGGCACGTTAATGAAGTTTAGAAGTCAGAAGTCAGAAGTCAGAAGTTATTTTTGTCAAGGGGATTTAAGCCTCGCTCCAAAAATGTTTCGCCTTAAAAAGCGTGGTGGCGTAACCCAATTATTTTGATAAAGTGTGTCATACAATTTTCAAAATTTTCTCACACTTTTGTAGGGACTTTCTATAGAAAGTCCCTACATTCTTTTGAGGAGATACAGCAATTTCATCACAACGGGCGGAAACTGCTGTATCTATTGTTAATCAACCATGATCTATTTATTAGGGTTTGCTGATTAAAGATAATAGGATTAACACATAAAGGCTAAAGACTTTTTTCTGTGGAAAAGGGAAATTTTTGAGCTTATAAAAGCTCAAAATGTGAGGATTTTCAACAAACTCTAATTAAGCATCAGATTCACCACAAAAAGCAAGTTGTTGATTAGCTTGAGTTAGATGATCTTGTGTATTTTCCCACTCTATAGGAAACTCTTCGCGAGTATATTGTTGAAGAGTATCTTGAAAGTAAGAAATAGCTTGAGTCAAGTTTTGTTTTCGATCGCCCTTGATTCGCTTATAGTATGCAGCACCCAAATTATTTAAAGTTATTGCCCAATTCAAAGGATAATCTTCTTGAGTATATATCTCTAGGGCACCGGCAAAACAAGCGATCGCCACTTCCAGATTATCTTCTTTTTTTCCAGCAATACGATCAATATAAGCATTGCCAAGATTGTTTTGAGTAGTCGCCCAGTCCAAAGGAAAGCTCTCGCGGGTGCGTACTTTGAGGGCAAAATTATAGCAAGATAGGGCCAGCTCTATATTATCTATTTCCCTTCCGGTGATACGCTCATGGTAAGCAGCACCTAGATTATTTTGGGTACTTGCCCATTCTTGGGGAAATTCTTCAGAAGTCCTAACTTTGAAAGCTTTTTCATAACAAAGAATAGCATTCTCCAAGTTTTCTTCTCTGTCTCCGGCCATCCTTTGTTGATAGGCATTACCGAGATTATTTTGGGTGCTGGCCCATACCACGGGAAATTCATCAAAGGTACGAACTTGGAGTGCTTGATGGTAGGAAGCGATCGCCTTTTCTATATTTTCTTTTGGGTTGCCAATAGTACGTTGATGGTAGCTAGTGCCTAAATTATTGTGAATAGTAGCCCAGATACTAGGAAATTTTTGGTGGGATAAAACTTGCAGGGCATTTTCATAACCTGCGATCGCTATTTCTACATTATCACTTTGATTACCTAGAGGGAATTGTAGAATTAGGTTACTAAAATTAGTTATATCTATTGCCACAGTTTGGGCTAATAGTGGTTCCATGTTTGGCAAGTTTTCTTTTGCCCAATTTTGCAGCACTACTGCTAAATTTTTATTTACTTTATCTTGGTTATATTCTAATAGTGAATAAACTGTTTCTGGCTGGCTTTGACTATTTGAAATTACCTGCAAAATTTGCATTAGGAAATTTACATATATTTCTTGATTGAAGAATTTTGAGTCATCTTTTAACCTAATTTCCAACATATTGGCAAAGTTTCGTAACCATTCAGCGTTAAATTTGCCGATTTTTTCCTGCATCATTGCTACTTGTTTCATTGTTTTAACTAATCCCTCATCGACTAAATTTGGATTAGCTTGTAAGATTTTATTTTCATTCCCGGTAGAGCAAACTAATAGAGATTCGATCAAACCCATGTAACTAGGAATAGTTTGTTGCATTGTTATTTTTCCTCAGAGTTGATGTTATCGTAAAATCACCGAGATGCAGATGATTTATTATCAATGGCAATAGAATTGATTTTGAATTTAATGCTTACGAATTGGTAAGTATTTCCTGGGGAATGCTTACACGAATTATTCAAAACAATACAACTATATTTGCTGACAAATACAGTTTGAAAATATCTCTATTTGGCATAATAAATAGATATATTTATTGCCTAATTGACTAAAGGTAATGCTGACCCTGATAGAAAAATTGAATTGATTATTAAGAAGAAATTTTTTATTATTTCCTCTGAAAAGAAGAAGCTTTAAACCTTAATTAAGTAATTACAGCAGGTTTCATCTCAGTGAAGTAAACTTGTGGTTGGCAAGATGCCTATTTTGTGGGCAAAATACCCACACTGCAGAGGTTTTACCGTTAATATTTGTACCTCATAACCCACGGAAACTGCTGTATCAATTATCAATTGTCAACTATTAACTGTGTTCTTGCTGAATCTTGAATGCTGTTTGCTAAGCATTCCGTTAGGAAAACCTATTTAACTACTCATATTGTAACGAGATATTTTTATTTTATTTGCTAATTAATCAATCGTTATTAGCTATAAGTGCATACATTTTTCGATACTAATCTTTGAATTAATTGAATTATATATTATACTTCCAATCATTTAAGTGTATTTCCGCGAAGCTTCAGTCTCATACCCGTAAAATTGAAAAAAGTTATTGATTTTTGATTAACATAAATTCTGGTAGAGACAAGAATTTTATTGATTTTATACCATATAATTATTTATTTTGCAATAGTGTAGCTAAGTTTTGCCAAAACGACATATTATTATGGCTTATTATGGCTTATTATGGCCAATCATATCCAGATTCATCCCAGATAATTTCAACTTTAAAGAACAAAGAGATGCTACTGTCTTTTCAGACTAAACTATACAATGCTAACTTTGATGAGACAACTATATTTTAATAACTGACGCTCTGGTTGAGTAATATTATTATGAATTCAGCTATGGAATAAATCTCAAAACTATGACAAAATTAATTATTCAAATTCCCTGTTACAACGAAGAAGAATCTTTAGGAGTAGCGCTTGCTGCTTTACCTAGAAAATTACCAGGAGTAGACATTATTGAATGGCTAATAATTAACGATGGTAGTCAAGATAGAACAGTGGAAGTTGCCAAAGAATATGGAGTAGATCATATTGTTAGTTTTCCAACTAACCAAGGTTTAGCAAAAGCATTTATGGCAGGTTTAGAAGCTAGTTTAAAAGCAGGAGCAGATATTATTGTAAATACTGACGCTGATAATCAATATTGTGCTGATGATATTCCTTATTTAATTCAACCCATTCTTTGGCATCAAGCTGAAATTGTTGTGGGGGAAAGACCAATTTGGCAAACTAAACACTTTTCTCCTACTAAGAAATTACTACAAAAATTAGGTAGTTTGGTAGTAAGAATTGCCAGTAATACAAATATTCCAGATGCACCTAGTGGGTTTCGTGCTTTTAGTCGAGAAGCTGCGATGCAATTGAATGTTTTTAATTCTTATACTTATACCCTAGAAACAATTATTCAAGCAGGGCAAAAAGGTATGGCAATAACATCTGTTCCAATTAGAACAAATGGTGTTTTACGACCTTCTCGACTGGTGAGAAGTATGCCTCGTTATGTAATTCGTTCTTTATTTACTATCCTACGAATTTTTTTGCTTTACAAACCCCTACGTTTTTTTCTAATGTTAGGAAGTGTACCTTTTAGTATGGGGGTTATTTCTGGTATTCGTTGGTTATATTTCTTTTTTAGCGGTTATGAAAAAACTAGGGTGCCTACTCTCATACTGGCAACAATTTTAATGTTGGTAGGATTTCAGTTATGGATATTAGGTTTAATTGCCGATTTAATGGCAGCAAATCGCCGAATTATGGAAGAAATTCAAGTGCGAATGCGACGGCAAGATTGTGATAATAATGATCATAAATAAATATATATATTTGACATCAATAAAAAAACTATATAATCATAAATCATCTGAATAATCTCAATGCAAGATACTCAAAAACCGATAATAAATTCCCCATATTCATCAGATTCATCAGATTCATCTGCCAGTCAAAATTTCGTAGCTAACACTGAAAAAAATCAGATGAGAGACTTATTTGCCAAGGAAGCATTAGCTCAAATCCCCAAAATTTTGACCTTATTAGACCGTAATCCTCATAGCCCTAGCTACGGTTGTTTCGACCGTAATTTTTGGCATTATAAAATTATTGATTTTCCTAGTGGCATGGCTCAAGAATTTGTCTTGCCTTTAGCCTTAGCCTACAATTTGGATATTCCTAATAATACCTATTATCTCCAGGAAATGATATATAAATGGGTAGAAGCGGGAATTTTATATGCTGCCCGCACTGCTCATTCTGATGGTTCTTGTGATGATTATTTTCCTTTTGAGCGAGCTAGTGGAGCAACAGCTTTTTCTTTGTTAGCTGGTATCGAAAGTTATCAAATATTGGGATTAAATAACTATAAAATATTAAGCTTTTTTGAGAAGCGAGCCGACTGGTTAGTTAGTCATTATGAAAGTGGTAAATTAGCTAACCATGAAGCATTAATTGTTTTGTGTTTAGAACTACTGACTAAATTATTAGAAACCTCAAAATGGGATACAGCAAAAGCAGAGCGTCGGGAAAGATTATTAAGTTGGCAAAGTCAGGAGGGATGGTTTACAGAATACTCTGGTTTTGACCCTGGTTATCATACTTTAACTATTTCCTGTTTAGCAAGAATTTATCAACTAAATCCAGGAGAAAAATTAAAAAATTCTATTACTAAAGCTGTAGAATTAGCTGCCCAATTTATTCACCCTGATGGCTCCTACGGAGGAGAATATGCTAGTCGCAATACCTATAACTTTTTTCCTCATGGATTTGAATTAGTAGGTAAGTGGTTGCCTTCTGCTTTATCTATTAATGACCAATTTTTAGTAGGATTAAAAAAGGGTTTGACTCCCTGTTATGCTGACGATCATATTATTGGTCATCATACCTGGAATTATTTTTTAGCATGGCGAGATTTTGTTACAGAAAGACCTGATATTGTGAGTCGTGATGTTGCTAGTATTTGGTTAAAAGAAGCTCAAATTTTGATTAAACGCCGACCAGGAACAGAATTATATGTCAGTATGAATAAAGGTGGTGTTTTTAAGTTATTTCGTGACAAAAATTTAGTTGCTTCTGATACTCATTTATCACTACAAGTTAGAAATGGGAAAAAAATCATTAATGCAGTTAGTCATTTGAGTGGTGATTATGATGTGAAAATATCTCAGGATGAGCTGACTATTTCTGGTAATATGGGTTGGGCAAAACAAACTCAAATGTCACCGATTAAATTAATAATTCTGAGATTAGTTATGTTAACTTTTGGGCGTTTTTTCCCGAACTTAATTCGGAAAATACTGCAAAAAATGTTAATTACTGGTAAGCAAGATGCACCTTTCCTTTTCTCTCGTCACTTTAAGTATGAAGATGAAATTTGGTATATTACTGATGAGCTTTCTGCTAAGTCTTGGTCGGGTGTAATGAGTGCAGGTATTGGTAGCGACCAAACTTCTATTTATGTTGTAATGAGTCGCACTTTTCAAATTAATCAATTACAACCTTGGCATGATTTAACAACAGAGATTAAAAAACTTTCTCCCGGTCAACCTTTGAGAATTGAACGTAAATTTTAACTGATCATTAGGAATTCTCAAAAAGCGTGATGTATCCTCATTTGTTTTTTTGAGGGAACAGGGAACAGGGAACAGGGAACGGGGAACAGGGAATAAAAGACAAAAAGATAACTTTACCTCACGAACTTGAGAAACGCTATAAAAAAGGAACAATATTTAATTGGGTGAAAAAGTACGGACGTTACTTGCAACGTCCCTGACACATCTAACACCTAACACCTAACACCAATTTTATAAATTTTTGCGGCTTTGTTGCACAAAGGAAGGAAATAGGGTAAAAAGAATAGTCCATGGCAGGAAAAACCTACACCAAAGTAGATATGAGTAAGTCCAAGTCCCAGTCTAAGTCTAAGTCCCAGTACCGGGTTAGTAACTGGTCTGAATATGATGCTTCCCTAAAGCAGAGAGGGAGTCTGAAATTTTGGCTCAGTTCAGAAGTCATAGAGCAGTGGGTTAGCCAACAGAAAACTGGACGTAGGGGAGCATCAAACACTTATAGTGATGTGGCTATTGAATTAATGGTCTCCCTGAGTAGCTTATTTGGATTAGCAGGACGACAAACAGAAGGATTTGTCGATACAGATATCTAGGGGACTTTTTAGGAGTCAGGAGTCAGGAGTCAGGAGTCTCATGGGAATGGCTTAACTACCATTTTTTAGGCCGTAAATCATATTTTTTGCCAAAAGGACATCTCCTGTAAAATATGCATGATTGCCCTTACTATTCGTAACATTCTTTTTTCAAAATGGTATAACACCTAACACCAATAAAAAAAAGAATGTGATGCTTGATCAAACTTCAACTATTAACTAATTGATAATTAATCAAATTTTTCCACTTTATCCCTTTGATAACCAGCCTTTTTCTTTGTTGTTCCGATTATTTCACCACACCCCATACCCCACACCCAACACCCAAGATTGATCATATTTGTAGCAAACATTTATCAATTTGGTATAACACCTACAACCAAGCAATGTAACAATATTTTCTCAAAATTATATTACTCATTCCCAAAGATTTCCTAGATAGTTACGCACATCAACAAAACTATCCCAAAATATATAAGACTTTTGCCTTTCATCTAAATACTTAGCCAAGCGATCGCGAGCAAAAACCAAAGACGCTTCTAAACCCATATTCAAATCTGTGACTGAATCTCCTATTGCTATTTTTTCACTAGCATCATATAAATTCATCACCTGCACTTTTGCCATCAACTCTGTGTCTCCTTCAAAGTCAGAATGTACCTGCAAATAATCTCCCTCGGTGGTGACATCCACAGCATAAATAGCTTCTACCCGATTGACTAACTTTCCTAATACTGTCTCCACCATAATTCTAATCCCACCAGAAACCACGACAAACTTTACTCCTTCAGCATCAAGAAAATCTAATAATTCCACTAACCCCGGTCGTATTTGCTTTGTCTTAGAAAATTCAATTATTTCAGGATAACGTTCTGAAGGTATAGCTTCCAACATTTGGCGCACACCTTCGCGCAGGGTTATCCGCAATTGATAAATTTCTGGCATTACTTGAGCTGAAACTTCTGGTGCAAAATGCTTCAACATTGCCACAAAAGTTTCCTGGGCGGTAATAGTACCGTCAAAGTCACAGAAAATAATAGGTTTTGATTGGTATAACATTTTTATTGCTAGGTCATTGCTTGACTAAACTAAGTAAAAACTCCTATTGCTATATCCGCAATAAAAGCTAACTGATTAAACTAAGTAAAAACTCCTATTGCTATATCCGCAATAAAAGCT
>JASJEE010000462.1 GCA_030064835.1 Microcoleaceae cyanobacterium MO_207.B10
ACAATAATTAGTTAACCCCTTTTTTTTCAGATGCTGATAACCAAGGGGAAAAATGAAGAGTTTGTGAAAAATTATCACAGACATTTGGGAGATAACCCAACCTCTAAGTCAATATTTCTATCGTGTATTGTTAAAAAATGTTATCAAAATAGTATCGGTAATTTATTTTGGTAAGCTATAAAAATAAAAATAACTAAGATTTCAAATCCATTGGCAGATGGAAGATTGAAATCTTAGTTAGTTTAGCCTTCAAGGGCAATAAAATCTGCTTTTATATACTACTCAATTAAACAAGGTGGGAATGCTATTTAAGCATTACCCGCTTGCTTAATTTAAGTAGAAGTTGGTACTGGTTAGTCATAACTCAAAAAAAAATATTCCAGCTCACCCAGAAAAAAAACGTTTTATACAACATTCTTAAACTTGAGTTATACTTGGAGTAGAACTAAGTACCTGTTTTTTATCAGGTTTCTTAAGCTCTATCAAAACTTTTAAGCTTGGAAACAAGAAATGATTTTCTTCAACGTATTGGGCTCCAAATAAACCTTTTTCCGCCCAGAAGTACCTATCAGTGGTATGCTCATTTCTTCTTACTAGAAGTACAGCAGGTGGGACAATACCTTGGGCATGAATAAATTTACGAGCAGCAGTGACTGGTTTATCTTCACCACTTTCAATGCTATACTGAGCCACTTGCTCAAGAATCCTGCGTCCTTCTTGTCTACGACGACTTTTGCGCTTACGTCTTCTAGCCAATTTCCTTACCTCCTGTGTTAGCCGATGGGTGTAGTTATGGCTACCAAATTTGATAAGATTATATAAATTTTCACTGAAAAACTCAAGTGTTTTTAATATTTTGATACAAAATATACACTTCTGGCGGATAGCAGCAAAAGGCCAGAAAAGATAATCTCAAATCTAAAGCAAATCATTCCCCATAGATAGTCCCAATATAGCTCCCATGCTAATGCCCACCAGTACAGAATTTGTGAGACTGTGTAAATCACAGATAGCCCTCGTATCTAGTTGGGGGGCCTCTTTAAGTGTAGTTTACTTAACAGAAAAACTAGTAGAAGGTGGTGATACTAGATTAATTCCTGTAGTGGCTGACCCAGAAACATCCCAAGATGGCGAAGCTAGTTCAGAAATAGAAATATTAGACTCGACTCCTAAACTATTAGCCGCATCATCAAATACCAATCCTCTTTCCTATACATCAGAAACAACCGAGCCTACAACAGAAGGAAATGCAGGATCGAGCAAAAATCATCCTTGGCCAAAACAGCAAATTGTTTTACCATTGATCCATGATGGAATAGTTATGGGATTATTAGTGACGTCCAGAGAAGACCGACCCTGGAATAAACAAGAACAAACTCAAATTAAACAAATAGCTCATACTATAACTACAGCTTGTATCTTAGACCAACGTTCTCAATGGTTAAAACAGCAATTTCAGCAACAACAGCAGTTACAAA
Organism: Microcoleaceae cyanobacterium MO_207.B10; assembly: GCA_030064835.1. Classification (GTDB taxonomy): domain Bacteria; phylum Cyanobacteriota; class Cyanobacteriia; order Cyanobacteriales; family Microcoleaceae; genus JASJEE01. Next base: position 1,479 of record JASJEE010000462.1, read on the forward strand.
CTGAGCAATATGATACGATGCACAATATATTGCATCAGTTGAAAAGTCCATTAACAGCATTAAGGACATTTGGCAAGTTATTACTCAAACGACTACAGTTAGAAGATAAAAATAGAGACATCGCAAATAGTATCTTACGAGAAAGCGATCGCCTCAAAGAATTACTGGAACAAATTGATAGAACTGTAGGAGTTGGTGAAGAGATTTTAAGTATTCCAGCTCAAACCGAATATCCTCAACCGAGAACAAATGAAGATATTGAAAAACTAATTGATACTGATGTAGAAACTACTACTAAAGAAGCTAAACCTCCCCTACTTTTACCAGGCTCAAATTTTTTAGAGTTAGTTTCAGTGGTACAAGTTTTAGAACCTTTATTGATATCTGCAAAAGCCATTGCTGATGAACGTAAGTTGGATTTAAAAATAGATATTCCTAATAACTTACCCCAAGTAAAAGGAAATGCCAAAGCTTTGCGAGAAGTATTAAGTAATCTCATTGATAATGCTTTAAAATATACTCCAGCAGGGGGAAAAGTTTATATTAAATTAGCAACTATAGCACCACAGCAAAATTATCAAAACTTAGTCAAAAGTAGAATAAAAGATAAACAAAAAACATCATCAATGCTAGCAATAGCCATAAGCGACACAGGTTATGGCATTCCAGAACAAGACTTAAAACATTTATTTGAGCGAAACTATCGTGGAGAAAAAGCAAATACAAACATTCCTGGAACAGGTTTAGGATTAGCGATCGCCAGGGATTTAATCAATACAATGCAGGGAAAAATTCAGGTATATTCTCCCTTAAAAAGTGAATGGTTACCTAATGATTTAGAAAACCAAGAGATGATAACTAATAATGGTACTACAGTCCTTGTTTATTTGCAGATTTTAAATCAAATTTAAAATAATTAGTCGGCGTTGCTGAATCAGGTTATGTAGGAATTTATGTAGAAGAATCACTGTTTGATGAAGTACAGAATTTATGAGGTAGATTAGAAGTTTTTCTGGAACTAATAATACAAACTAAATATGATTTTAGTAAATTAAATGGCTGTTAATTTAACCGAATGGACTGACACAAAACTATGCAATAGATTTTTGTTTCTCATACCCCTCTTCCCGCTCTTCCCACACCTCCCCCTCCTCCAACACTTCCTTTTAACGAACCATTTTAGATGTGTCGGTCTACTACAATTTTGCTTGTTCTTTTCATTCCTAACAACTAACCCAACACCTAAAACCTAACAACTAACACCTAGAAATCAACCAATGTAGCAATATTTTTTGAAAATGGTGTTAATCGACTCATACTGCCAAAAATCACAAAAAATTATAAATTAAATAGTATTAGTAGCTCAAAAGATTAACTAAAATCGGACTATTGTAATAACCCAGTTGCATTTCGGAAAAAGGGTATTTATTATAGAAAAGTACAGACACACTCTGAATTATTGACAAAGGTAATTAAGTAGCCTTTGTTAATTCAGTAATCCTACAATCCACTTGTTGGGAAAGTAGGAAATATCTAGGGAGTTAGTACATCAGGAGCATCTATGAATTAAACCTCTTGCCAAATTCTTCAGTCCGTATTTTACCTTTAAATTAGGTGGGGAAGGAAAATATAGGCTGTGGAAATAACCAGGGATTTTATCATCCCAAAAACTTGCAAGAGGTTTATTTTCTTTTCTTTATTTGATAGTAGCTACAGTAGCTACATAAGTTGAATTTTTTTACTATAAATATCAAAAAATCGACACGCCAAAACTCTCAGAAGCATCTACGCTATACCAATAATAGATATCAAATTAGCTTATAAATAGCTGATGTCATTTCACTTATCAGTTAATAGTTAGTCTCCTATGGTCGGAACTTTCCTCCGGAATGCTACGCAAACCTTAACAGCACCTCTGCAATAAAGAGGCTTGAAATTTGGAATATTCTCTTTTTTTATCTCCTTAAAATGGGAGGCGCATACCCAGAATTTTTCGGTCAGGAAGACTGATTTTAGAAACAAAAGAATAATTGAAGATTATACCAAATTCAAAAAGCACGCTTCCGTGTAGGCGACTATTCGCATTTGCGTACATTGCGCAGAAAATTTCCCCTACCTGGATTAACACATCTAAGAATTGTGCAATAGCAAACTGGCTAGAGATTACTTTCCTAACAGAATGCTCCGCAAACATTGTCGTTCGCAATGACAATTATAACGCACGATTTTAGGTGAAAAATTCCAGTACAATTTTGCTCACTAATATAGGAATTGCTATACATGAAATTGGTATTATAAATTGAGAACCGTATAATTTATTGCTTGTAGCTACCTTTTCTTCAAATGTTATTAAATTAGAGATAAAAAATACTTTGCTTTTGCATCATTGTCACAGTTTGATAAAAATGATAAATTTAGAATCATATCCAGAAGGGATTATTTTTATTGTAGATAATAACTATAGCAATATTAAACTATTATCTACTTTATTGATAAACAATAACTATGAAGTAGTAACAGCAAAAACTCAAGCAGAAGTTTTAAAAACTTTAGAAAATATCTCCATAGATTTGATATTAATTAATCAGGCATTAGAAACAGAACCATGGAAAATTTGCCATTGTTTAAAAAACTCAGAAGTAGTCAAAAATATTCCAATAATTTTAATGAAAGCGTCACAAAATGCTATCAGTCAAGAACATAAATTAAACATAGAAAATGTAGATAAAATTACAATGCCGATCCAAGTAGACGATGTTTTAACAAAAATAAAATTTCATATTCAACTACATTCTCTGAAAAAAAAGCTCCAATCAACAAACCAAATATTAGAAGAAGAAAGAGCCTTAAGAAACCAGGTAGAAACAGAATTACAAGAACATAAAAACACACTTTCAAAACTCATAGAAAATTTGCCAGGCATGGTATACCACAGTAATCATGACTGTAAGTTAACAATGAACTTTGTCAGTAATAATTGTTATAGTTTGACAGGTTATCAACCAGAAGAACTGATTCAAAATAGAATTACTTACAACCAATTAATTCACCCTGAATATAGAAAAAAAATTGCCTGCCAAAGACAAAAAGCAATAGTTAAACATCAACCATTTGATTTGATTTATCAAATAATTACAGCCAAGAAAGAACTAAAATGGTTTTGGGAACAAGGTCAAGGAATTTTCAGTAGCGATGGTAACCTATTAGAAATTAAAGGTTTAATTATAGATATTACAGCTCAAAAACAAACAGAAGCTGAACTAACCAAGCAAAATTTGGCTTTACAAAAAACAGAAGCTGCATTAATTATGGCAAATCAGCAACTTGAAAAAATTTCTAGAATAGATGGTCTAACAGGTATTGCTAACCGTCGTCATTTCGATGAGTATTTAGATAAAGAATGGCGCAGACTTACAAGAACAAAATCACCATTAACTTTAATTTTATGTGACGTAGATTATTTCAAACAATATAATGATAACTACGGTCATTTAGCAGGAGATGATTGTTTACGAGAAATTGCTAAAACTATTAATAAAACACTAAAACGTTCGGCAGATTTAGTTGCTCGTTATGGAGGAGAAGAATTTGCCATAATATTACCTAATACTCCTAGCGAAAATGCAGAAAAATTAGCAGAATTAATTCGTAGAGCAATTTATCAACTACAGATTGATCATTCCACATCCAAAGTAAGTAAATACATTACTATTAGCATGGGAATTGCGAGTGTAATTCCCGCTCAAACAGAATTACCAGAATCATTAATCGCCAAAGCTGATGACGCACTATATCAAGCAAAACAGCAGGGTCGCGATCGTATCGTTTTTTTTGACCGAGATATTAATGTATTCTGCTGTTGCCATCAAAATACCGTAGTGAGTATATCCATAATTTGAGGCGTTGCTGATTTTGGGTATGATTTGTATTTTTTAGTAATTGCTGAACTATTGAATCACAAATATTTGGGATTGTTAAATTTTTATTTTCATACCTTGATTCAGCAACGCCC
>JASJEE010000463.1 GCA_030064835.1 Microcoleaceae cyanobacterium MO_207.B10
CACTTCAATGCCAACATAGAATTTAACATTGCCGGAATAATACCCCCCCAGTCACCCGTAACTTCTTGTCTTTGCAAAATCCATTTTTCTGCTGCTTTTAATCCTTCTTCTCGCAAAGGCATTAAATTAAAATTTTCTATAAATTTAAAAGCTGTATCTAACCCCAAAAATAAATCCGTCCAATCATATTGACGCGGTAATTCAAAAGTAGCATTGTTAATTCCTTCGGCATAAAGTTCATCCAAATTAATTGTGGGGTTTATAGGAAAAATCGGCTTTTTATCAAACACAATTAATAGTGGAACAGTGCTACTTCTTGCCCAACTTGACATTTCATAAATAGTAAACGGAAAATCTTCAGGAAGTAGCATTATGCTAGGAGGAATAGAAGGAATACCCTGCCAGTTATAGCATCCAATTAAAGCCAAATGTAATTTAGTAAAAATTCTACTGCAACTAATACCTCCTTTTTTAATAATAAATTCTTGTGCTTTAAGCATAATTGAATCTGTTTTTGAAACACCCAATAATCTCAAAGCCATATAAGCTTCAACCGAAGTGCTTAAGTCTCCTCCATCACCATAAAATAATTCCCAACCCCCATGTTCTCGTTGTTGGTAAATTAGGTAATTTTTTGCTTTATCAAGAGTTTTTTTATTGTCAGTTTTCCATATTTTATGCAGCAAAACTATTTCCGCTGTTATTGTCACATTTGATTCTAGTTCACTCCACCAATAGCCTTCGGGTTTTTGTAAATTTAGTAAATAGTTTTGACTAGCTTCAATTGTTTTTTTGAGGTTGATTTTGTGTATCATTTAAAAATTTGATTGATTCTTAGATTTATACAGCAAATTCCAAGTATATGAAGTACAAATATTAATATTTAAACCTCTCTAGTGCGGGCATCTTGCCCCCTATGGGTGTATCTCACAAAAGTGGAATCTGCTGTAAGATTTAGATAATTATAACGAGAGGTTAAATGTTATCACTGATAGTGAACATAATTAATCTAAGCATTCAGCTTATTAGCTGCTAGGTTTCAGCAATAAAACTCTACTTTTATAATAAGATTTAACTCTGGCTCAATAAAGCTTTTATCTAATTGTATTGGTATAGTTAACCAGGAGTTAGTAGTCAGTAGGAGGAGATATTTGGTAATTAGAAAGATTTTCGAGTCTGAGCTATCTGACATTTGTTTATACCGAATTAAACTGATTTGATCTAACTGCTGTTTGCCCAGGATTCCGGAGTAAATGTTTGCGAATTAACTAACTTTAATTAGGTCAATTTATCAATGATAATACTTAAGCGCTTTGATTAAATATAAATAAAAATTTGAAAGTTTTGACAAATTGGGGAACCTTGCCTACAATTCTTTTGTCAGAACATAACTAGATTCTGTATAGATAGACTCGCCTCGCAGTGTAGCAGGCCGCACGCTGGGGGGCTTCTCTCATGGCTGTTTATCTTCATCAAATAAAGTTTTTTCTTGATTCTTTACCGAAAAATTCTGGTCTAAGGCTTCCCATTTTAAGGGGATAAAAAAAGAGAATATTCTAAATTTCAAACCTTTTGCTTTCCTACCGAATGCTGCGCAAACGGCTAGAGGTACTAAGAACTGATAACTGATAAATTACCTGTTGCTTCAAAAGCTGAAATATTTCACAATTTAGATAAAATTGCTATATTACGTTGCTAAAAAATCTACTTTGTGTCTCTAAATAATTATTTTTTTGCTGTCCATAAATAACTCTACTTGTTGACAACCAACTTTTGCGAACAAGTAAAAACAATCCGGTATAATATTTAAGTATTTCCATATCTAAAATATTTATATTTTAATCATAGAAACAGATGGTAATCAAAATTATTAGTTTTAATATCCGTTATGATAAACCTGACCCTGGAAATAACGCTTGGTGGGTAAGAAAAAATGCTGTAGCTAGCCTAATTTATGAATATTTACCAGATGTAATTGGCACTCAAGAAGGTAAAGGAAATCAGTTATCAGATTTAGAACAATTATTACCAGATTATCACAGAGTAGGACTTGATAGAACAGGTCATGGAAATGATGAACATTGTGCGATATTTTACAACAAAAATAGATTAAATTGTTTGGCAAATGGTGATTTTTGGTTGAGTGAAACACCAGATATATCTGGAAGTATTAGTCCTAGTTGGGGAAATCATTTACCCAGAATGGCAAGCTGGGCTAGATTTGATGTGATGGGTAAAAATCGACAAATAACTATTGTTAATACTCACTTAGATTATGATAGTAAAAAAGCTAGAGAGAATGGTGCAAAATTAATTTGCGATCGCCTTCAAACAGAAAACTTTAATCCGGAAAATTCTTTCATTTTTGTCACAGCAGATTTTAACGATAAACCAGGTTCTATTACCAGAAATACGTTTCTAAATTCTATGTCTAATGGATTAGTTTTATTAGATTCTTTAGCAAAACTAGAACTAAAATTGCAGATGACTTATAACGATTTCAGGGATAAAGCTTTTCTTGCTATTGACACTATCTATTATGATAGTAGATTAAATCTACGAAATGTCAAAGTAGAAAATAAAAAATACGATGGTATTCTTCCCTCAGATCATTTTCCAGTTGTAGCAGAATTTGATTAATTTAGATTTATATCAATTCCGACGGATTTGATATTAGTTTCCTACAACTTCAAAAAAGTATCTGAGTTGACTAATATCAAATCGTAAGCATTTCCTGCGGAATGCTGCCCAAACAGCAATAAAAATCAGCCTAAATAGTTAAAGTTAGCTGTTTTACCCAGACTTTTAATTCTCCCACTACCTAAATCCTAATTCCTACTTCATTCTTCTTCTTTTTCTTTTCCTTTTCCTTATTTCTACCATTTCTGACAAACATTTATCTTTTTTGTTATTATACCAATTAAAAAAAAGAACATTATGCTTGCTCAAACTTCAACTATTAATTAATTAATAAAGTTTTTCCACTTTATCCCTTTGATAACCAGCCTTTTTATTTTTTTTCCTATGATTTAACCACACCCAAAACCAAAGATTGATAATATTTGTAGGAAACATTTATAAATTTGTTATTACAGCAATTTCAAAACATAAAAAAAATAGCCCTGAATTATACAAGGCTATCAAACTATCAAATTAATTTAAAACTGGCTTAACGAACTGAACTTTGCATAGTAGCAGTTTCAATTGGCTTCATTAAATACAATTTTAAGAATTGCCAACCATTAGAAACATACAGAGGTAACTTCTGGAAAAACTTCACAAAACCAGGACGATTAGAATTAGCGATCGCCGTCAACTTCTCATTATTTTTCACACAGAATTCTAGTCTTTCATAAAACTGAGGATCTTCCACATCCAAAATTATAGGAAAAACCCGCCCCGAAGTTTCATTAGTTTTCTCAATCACATACTTATCATAATCACGAGCATTCAAACCAATAGAAGCGTAAAAATCTGCTCGTTGAATATCATTCAAATACATAGTAGCAAACACAGAAAGCAAGAAAAATCTACACCACAATTTTGCTTTCCAGTCATTCAAAATTTCTGGTGCAGCCCTCATAATAGCATCAAAGAAATCTCCATGACGATTTTCATCTTGACACCAATTTTCAAAGAAACGGAAAATAGGATAAATTCTATCTTCTGGGTGAGCTTCTAAATGACGATAAATAGTAATATAACGCCAATAACCAATTTTCTCAGATAAATAAGTAGCGTAGAAAATAAACTTTGGTTTAAAGAAAGTATACTTACGACTTTTAGTCAGAAACCCTAAATCCAAAGACAGATTAAAATCCGACATTGCCTTATTCAAAAAACCAGCATGACGAGCTTCATCCCGTGACATTAAATTGAAACACTCAGCCAAAACAGGGCTTTTATCTTTGAGACGACGACCTAATTCTTTATATAGTAAAAAACCAGAAAATTCAGCAGTACAAGAACGCTCTAGAAACTCAACAAACAACCGACGAGTTTCCCCATCAATATGCTCCCAAGACTGGGCGAATTCCTCATCCCTGACAAAATGATGGCGATTATAATCTGCACGGAATTCTTCTAAAATGGCCATCAATTCATCTTCATTAACAGAGATGTCCATTTTAGCCATCTCATCAAAATCAGTTGTATAGAACCGAGGAGTCAGGATGGTTTCTTTAGAGGGGACTTTAACCCCTGGTCGCATTTCTTCAAAAGCAGGTTTTTTTAGAGAATCTACCATAAGTTTTGTTGTTTTCTTAATTATGAATCTATCAGTTTTAGTTCAGTTTTAGTGTGGAGTGCCAAATATTTTGAGCTTGCTCCCCTACTGTTAATATGGCCTATATTTGTCGGCTATAGTTCGGAGTATTCTCAAAACAGTGATATATTTTCCACGCCATACAGTTTATCAAGGTCTAGGGGGTTGAAGTGCGTATTTTCCGTTAAGAATTGCAAAGTATGTATACCTAATTATTTATATCCCTGACAACCTGTTCATCCTGGGTGATTATGTCCTATGGCAGTTTTAAACATTGTTGGACTAAAATCAGAATAAACATTGAATTCCCAGGAGCGATAGATAGTACAAATTCAATATTCAATAGAAGAGTATATTGAAAAATCACTAATTTTTAGGACTACATGAATAATATAGGACATAGTTATTTATTATGGGCTGCATGGTTGTTAGGCTTAGGTGGATGCCATCGTCTCTACAACGGTAAGATTTTTACAGGTCTGCTATGGCTATTTACTGGCGGTTTATTCGGAATTGGCCAATTAGTGGATTTATTTTTAATCCCTAATATGGTAGAAGAACACAATGCTAAGGTAGAAACTAAACTGGGTATTTCATCCCAAAGTGGGTCATTGCAAGAATCAGATGGGGGCTTGCGGTTTATTAATCAACCAATCAGGTTTGGCAATTTTTTGAGTAAAATTTTTATGACAGGTACTTTATTTTTGAGCAAGTCCTATAGAGCGATCGCCATGAAAGCATCAGCTCCACCCACTGGCCAACAATTAATGATGGCATTACTCAAAGCAGCTTCAGTTAAAGGAGGCCAATTATCTGTAACTCAAGGAGTTATGGCAACAGGAGCAAGCTTTGAAGAAGTACAAGCTACTTTTCTGGAAATGCTTAAAACTGGCTACGTCAGCGTTGATAATCATCCAGACAGTGGCATCGTAATTTATGATTTCCATGAACTGTAATTTGGTCAATAATCATTAGACATTTGCAATAATCAAAAATAAAATCAATTATCTTAAAGAAAACATCAATTATTTCTCCCTGCTTCTCCCCGCTCCTCCTCGCTCCTTACTCTCTGCTCCCTCTTTTCTATCAGGGCTATTTCATTCTAGAATAAAGTGACAATTTTACTAGCTTTTAGATATTGGTTGCTCTAAACTTCAATCCTTGAAAAGGCATATTTTCGTGGTTTGCACAAAAAGTCAGAAATTAGAACGAAATAGTCCTGCTTT
>JASJEE010000464.1 GCA_030064835.1 Microcoleaceae cyanobacterium MO_207.B10
GCATAAGCTTCGGTTTCTACTATTGTGCTGCGGATAATTTGGTCATCAGATATTCGTCGGACTAAGGTACAACCCACTAATTCTGGGGCAACTTCGGGAGACGGGCGCTCTAGCCAAGTATTGTTTATAATTTGATTTGTTCGACTTAAATTCATTTCTGAGGAGAATCTGCAATTATGGATATCAAATTAATTTTAATTGGATTAACTGTTTTGTTTACTTTTGGTTGTCTATTTTTTGGTACAAAAAATGGATTCTATGATACTGATGATTATCATGGCAATGGCTGCGCTCACTAAATAGAAATTCGCAATAGTGATGCGGAGCATTATTGCTCAAATGTTTGACTTTTTCAATTTTTGTTGAAGAAAGTGTAGGGTTGAATGACAATTCGACCCTACAATAAGACTGGTTTCTTAAGATGATATAAGCTTATAAATTAATCAAAATATTTGTCAATCAGGTAAATATTCAAAATCTAGAGTTTCAACAAAAGTAAAGGGAGATGTTTCTGGAAAAATCTCAATTTTAATTCCTGTTTCCTTAGCTGCTGTGAGCCGACTTCTTTGATAAGATTTATCGAATACTTCTGGCAAAAGTGGTTTGATACTAGGGCTATCTTCTAGTAATAATTCTAGAGATATTCGCTGTTCATTAATAGTATTTTTCCAGCTTTCACTTCTCTTTCCTGGCTGATATTTCCACTTCAACAGGTGCATCAATAGGACAATTAAATGATTTTTTAACTCTCGTTTTTCACTCCTACCCATACTTTCTATTTCTTCAATTAAATTAGCGATATCTATTTCTGAAAGTTTTCCTGCCTTCAACAAATTTGCAGTTTTTTCTGTCCATAATAAAAAATCTCGGTCGTAAAGATTTTGCGGTATTTTTTCTGGTAATTGCGTCATAATTATTGCTGGATATAAAAAATATACAATTTACTATATTTAGTTAGTCTTATTCATCACTTCTAATACTCCCATCTGGCATAATTGTATTATCAAAAACTGCATCAGCCAAATTAGCATTATTCAGGTTAGCATTTTCTAAACTGGCCTTAGTTAAATCCGCCCCATTTAAGTTAGCATTCTCTAAATTGGCATTAGTCAAATCTGTATAGCTCAAGTCTGTATAACTCAAATTTGCACCACTTAAATTAGCATTACTAAAATCAACAGAATTTATATCTTCCTCGGATAAATCTGCATTGCTTAAATCTTTGCCACTCAGGTCGCTCCCAGCACAAATAAAGATTAATCCTGCTTCATCAGGGTCAATTTCTGATGGTATATCTCCTGGATCTAAGTACCAAGCATTTTGAAAATTAACACCCATATAATTAGCTTCTTCCCAACCAGAAATAGCTTTAATCTTGGCATAACTTAGGTCAGCATTACTCAGATTTGAACCCTGGAGATAAACATCATAAAAAGTTGTGTGACTCAGATTAACATTACTCAAATTACAATTGTCAAAATTAACTTCGCTTAATCGAGAATGACTAATATTTGCACCAGTCAAATTACAGCTATCAAAAGTTGATTGAAATCCATCCATTTGAGTTAAGTTAGCATTAGTTAAATTAGAATTATCTATAGTGCTATGGTCATAAGTTGTATCTGTTAAATCTGCATTACTTAAATCTATATTTTGCCAGCTTATTCCTTCTAAGTTGACATGACTTAGATTAGCATTTCTGAAAGTAGTATTTTCTACTTCCGTACTAATTAATTGAGCATCACTTAAGTTTGCATTATCTAAATTGACATTTTGCAATTTTGCTCTGCTGAGGTTGACAGAACTAAGATTAATTTCCTCTAGAGAAATATGACTTAATTCCAGATATTCTAATTTCGCTCCAGAAAAATCTCTTTCACCAGCTTGATAACGTTCGATTAATTCATCGCTATTCATATTTTTTTCTCCGGTAGTAACTGGGAAAATAATATCATATAGCAGAAGTGAAGAACGAAGTTGAAACAGGAAAGAGGGAAGAAGGAAAAAGATTGCTTTGTCCGAGTTTTATGCTTTTGATATATGCGCGTTTTTCATACCTCATGGGTCAGTCCTTACTTTTCTTCTAATGATTTTTTACTGCTTTAAAAAGAAAAAACAGTCCGTAAGGTACCAGTAACAATTGTACCATTATTCTTCTGATTACTAGGGTCAAAAACAACTTGCAAAACAGGAGAAATATTAATATTATCATTCACAGCATAACTATAAAAAACTTCCAAATTTGTCTGAGTAGAATTGCCAATTTCATTGACAACAAAAGGTTGCCCAACTGCTACACCCAAGCGATCGCCTTGTTGCAAAACATCCAATCCAGAAAGACCTGCCATCCAATAATTAGGATTAATATCACCAAAATCTGTATCGTCATAACTACTATACCCATAACGACCAAACACAGCAAACTTTGAGGAAAAACCCCACTCAAAATTTACTCCCACTGCATCAAAATTGCGAGCAAAAACTTTTCCTCCGCTGTAGAGCAAACGTAAACTAAATCTAGCTGAGGGACTGTATTCAAATTCCACCATTCCTTGATGAAAACCAAATAAACCACGGGAACCCTTGCCATCAGAATAAAGTAATGATGTAAACACAGAAACTGGCAAAGGACCTTGACCATTTTGGCTAGGGTTAGCTGAATCTGGAGCAATGTATAAAGCGCGAAGGTTGAAATCACTGCCACCAGGGTTCCATTCTAATATTGCTCCACCACCAATACCATTAACAGGAAATGCAACGTAGTTATACACGAAGTTTTCTGTAGAAAAGTCGCGAAAACTTAAATCAGCATAGCTATTACGATCTATATAATCTAAAGCTTCAATTAATGGTCCGATGGATAGGGATAAATTTTCCACTACCTGAAAACTGTAGAAAACTCTCCCAAGACCAACTTCATCATCTCGTGGCGGGCGTTTGGAGAAATCTAGAATACTGCCAAAATTAGGTTCGAGGATAGCTGTAGCGTTATCAATAAAGCCATTACTACCAGTATCAAGTCGGAGTTTTAATAAGTCTGTTCCTCGAAAACTGGTATCAAAATCAAAAGATACTCGATAGAGGAATGTCGCTTGAGGGTTTTCATCTGCGAGTTCTCTACCATTTGGATCGATAAGCCGATCGCCATCAAACCCACCAGCATTCACCGCAAAAATTGTCTGACCATTTAATTTGGTGGTAGTGGAAAATTGTTGTGCTTCCAAAGCATCCACTCGATTTTCTAACCCCTCAGTTCGTGCTTTCAGGTCAGCTATTTCTATCTGAAAGTCTTGGATAAGTCTTTCCAGAACTATCAGGTCATCTTGCTGAATTAATTCCGCTTGACTTTCTGCCAGGAAATTTTCTATAGTTTGCCAACAAGCATTTAAAGCTGCTGCAAATTCATATCTAGTAATGGCGCGGTTGCCTCGGTAAGTATTGTCAGGATAACCAGAGAGACAGTCGTAGCGATCGCGCAAACTAAGTAAAGCTGAATAGGCCCAATCAGTAGGTAAAACGTCATCTAGTTGATACAGAGGTATTTGTTGAGTGATGGGGTTATTTAGTTTGGTCTCGTTAAATTCTTCAGCATACTTTTGAATTTGCCCCATCAATTCCTGATTGTTTTCTGTCGCAAAAGTTTTTTGAGCGGTTAAATATAATAAATTGATTAAAATAAAGCTAATAAAGATAAATATTTGACGATTCTGGTTTCTTTTTGCAATACCATGAATATTAAATATTTCCAAAATATTTCTCCTTAAAATCAGTATATTTTGATGTTCAATTCTATCATTAATAACCGAAAATTTAGGGAATCAATTAGGAAAAAAAAATTAAGAATTTATAGCAAATCACAAAAATTTGCCGACATATATTTTGCTAAATATTAGGTATCAAAACTAGCTGAGAAATATTAGTTCTATTGCGTACTTGTTCGTAGGCAATTATTCCTTCGGTAAGTGGGTAAGTAACGATTGCTTCTGGTGGCAAAATTGCATTTGTTTCAAATAAGGGAGTTAGTGCTGCCAAAATTTCCCCACATTGAGTCACATCAAAAGCTCGACTATCCACCCCAAACAAGCGCAACTCGCGGTGATAAAAATCCCGGAGGTCAAAACAAACTTTCGTTTCTTTTGGTGGAGCGCTAATAGCGACCAAACGACCTCTATGAGCGAGCGTCCACATACTATTTTCCAACATAGAACCCCCTACTGTATCCAATACCACATCCACACCTTTACCTCCAGTAGCAGCTAAAACAGCAGAATTAAGATTTTCCCTTGCCAAATTAATAACAATATCAACACCAGATGTTGTAACTATTGGATAATCTAATTCCCGTCGCACTGTACCTAAAACTTTAGCTCCCTTCCATTTTGCTATTTGAATCGCAGCTTTGCCAACCCCACCTGTTGCTCCCACTACCAAAACAGTTTCTCCAGACTGTAAATTTGCTGCTTCAACTAAAGATAACCAAGCGGTAATATATCTGACTCCGATAGTTGCTGCTTGTATCATTGAGATATTTTTCGGTTTGGGTTGTATTGCTGTCACAGGTAATACCAAATGAGAAGCGTGGGAACCATCGCGGATAAATCCAATATCTCCTCCTGTTCCCCAAACTTCAGTACCAATGAGATTTGGCACACCTGCGACGATAACTCCAGCAAAATCTCGACCGGGTGTGCGGGGGAGAGTTGTGTTTTCCATGACTCCCAAAATATTTTTCACATCACTGGGATTAATAGATGCAGCACGAACTTCAACCAACACTTCACCTGGTTGCAAAACGGGAGTGGGAAGTTCTTCAAGTTTGAGTTGAGTCGTCGGAGAACCGAAATTATTAAAGCGAAGCGCACGCATAGTTAAAATTCCTGTTGATTGTGTACAAAATTGTAGGTGTAGTGGACTGTTTCATCTTAAATGTTGCAATAGATGTAGGTTGGGTTGAGGAACGAAACCCAACAATAATCTTTCTCCCCTACTCCCCTACTCTCTAATGCACTATTTTAGTTGAAACAGTGCAGTAGGGTAGGTTGCAACAGTTATAAAAAATTCTGAGTTTGTAGTTGCACTTTAGTGCTGATAGAGATATTGGGAGCGCTTTAGCACAAAGACGAGAGCTACTATTATAAGGATTGATATATCTAATATCATGTCTGGTTGAATAGTTATAAATAAACGAGGGAGGAGTCAGGAGTCAACCCACCCCTAACCCCTCCCTGGAGGGGAATGAGGGGAAGAGAGGAGAAAGAAAGTATAAAAAGAAGAAAGTTTTTTTATCACGCTCTTATCCGGACATGATATAAAATCGTGCGTTACGACGGATTTTTAAATCACTTTGACAACAAATAACTGTAGCCGTCTAACGCACCCTACTGGACTGTTTCAGCTAAAACTGTGCAATAGATTTTTGTTTCTAGGTGTCTTTTTCTCCCCACCCTCCCCACA
>JASJEE010000465.1 GCA_030064835.1 Microcoleaceae cyanobacterium MO_207.B10
ATAATTGATAATTGATAATTGATAATTGATAATTACCTCTCCCTAAAAACGGATAGGATTGAATAAAAGGAAAATTTTTTCTTTTTTCTCCATGAAGGTCGAGGCTTTATACCTTAATTTTTCGGTAACGGAATTGAATATAAGGAAATATCCTAGCACTTTTTTCTCCTTAAAAAGATAGGCTTTATACCTTGATTTTTCGCTAAAAAATATTGAGTAACAAATTTGAACTTCTGAGTTCTGAGTTCTGAGTTCTGAGTTCCTAAGTGGTTAGTCCGTAGTGAAAGGTATTATAATCTACCACAAATATTATATATAGATGTGGAGGGGAATCTCGGTGACTAAAATCCATTTAACCGATACGACTCCTAAATATAGGTGGCAAGAAAATATAGAAAATAAATTTAACAGTAGTAAATGGAAGTCTAATTTGCTTCAACGTTTTACAGTAACCATAACTTTGCTCACCCTAACTGTTGGATGTATACCCACTCAACAGTTTCAAAGCAAAACATCTCGTACCTCAGAGAAAAATTATATCTCAATTAATAATTGTGATCTAACTTCAGGCAAAGAAAATTACTCGCAAATTTCTCTAGTTTCTCAAAATGCTAATTCTACTCAATGTGCTTCTATCGATCCTTTTAGTCAAGCTGTTAGGTTTGCCACAAAAGCAGCCAATTTAGCTCAATCTGCTAGAACTAAACAACAATGGGATAGAGTAGCACAAGAGTGGGTACAAGCAGTAGCTTGGATGCAAGCTGTCCCCCCAGAAAGTCCCAGACGGGCTTTCGCCGAGAAAAAGGTGAGTGAGTATATGAGAAACCTGGCTTATTCTCAACAACAAGCAGCTTCTGCTCGTTCTCAGCTTAATCCTGTTTCTTTTAATAGTGACGTTCTTGATACTCAGTTAGAACTTTATTTATCTTACATTGCTACTGTAGGTCTTCCAGATGTTTTGATTGTCGGAAGTTCCCGCGCTTTATATGGAGTCGATCCGCAACAACTACAACAATATTTGATGGCTAAAGGCTATCCTCGGTTAAATATATTTAATTTTGGTATTAATGGAGCTACTGCACAAGTAGTTGACTTTCAACTGCGACAACTTTTAAGCTCCAGTCAACTGCCAAAATTAATTATCTGGGCTGATGGAGTACGGGCTTTTAATAGTGGGCGAGTCGATCGAACTTATAGTTCAATAGTTGCTTCTGAGGGGAAAAGACTTTTACTTTCGGGGGTTCGTCCTCAGTTGCCTCAAACTCAGTCGAATTTTGCTTCTACCTGTTATCAGTTTCCCCAACCTTATAATGTCTTTGAACCTACTCCCCACTCTCCCTTTCAGATATCGGTGGGGGAGGCAATGGAAGTTAGTTATGAGGTGGGGGATATCTCAGTAAAGAATAGTTATAATCTTGTTTACTCTGACTATTCTAAGACTGCCCAATATTCTTTTGAACTCAGGGATGGGGAAGAAAAAATTGTTTTTCCCTATTCTCCCCTAACACCTAACACCCATCCCCCAAACCCTTCAAAATATTCTACTCAACTTGCCCAAGCAGTGGCGATCGCAGATGTGGCTGCTATTAATGCTAATGGGTTTCTCGCAGTAGAGGGACGGTTTAATCCTTCCTATTATTATCAACGTCGGCCTTATGTTGCTGGACTTTACGATGGTGACTATGCCAGTTTTTATCTTGGAGGTACTCAGGCTACAGCTTTAAATTCTGTTGTTAATTTTACTAAATCTCGGAACATTCCTTTAATTTTTGTGAATTTGCCCCTATCTGACAGCTATTTAGATTCTGTACGTTGGTCTGCGGAAGAAGAATTTCACAACTGGATGCAACGTCGGGCCAGAGAAAATGGTTTTATGTTTCTAAATTTCAATTTATATCAGCCTCAACTGGCGAAAAATGAATATTTCTTTGACCCCAGTCATCTAAATCTTTATGGAGCAAGTGCAGTTTCTCGTTATCTTGCTGCTAGTGCTGCAATTCCTTGGCCACGTTAAATCAATGAGCAAATTATACCAGGTCTGGTTGGGATCAAGATAGATACTGATAATTCTCTGTTATTGGCTTTTTTATCATTAAATCAGGAGAGAGAAATTGGTAAGATTCATAGATTCAAATCAGATTAATATATAACCTATAGTTTTTTGAGTATTTTAATTATGACAAAATCAAATCATGGTGGAAGTTTTAGAAATTTTGTCAATACAGTGATGGGGGTTAAAACTGAAGATGAAAACCCTTTTATAGTTAAACAGAAAGATTCTCAGAAACAGCTAGATTTAAAAGCTTTGTTAATTTATATATTAGGGACTATTGTACAAATAGGAATAATTATTCTAGCTTTCTGGGGAATGGAAAAGTTGGTGATTTTAGTTGAGAATTATGATTCTCTTCCTAATTGGTTAAGCACTGTATTTGCAGGATTATTTTTGACATTATTGAGTATTCGTTCGCGAATTTTTTCTCCACTAGATAATACCCGTACTAGTAAGACTTATGATAGTATAGTCAAACCTAAATGGGCACCTCCCTCCGCCTTTAGCTTTTCCTATAGTTTGGATGACAATTGCAGTTTTACGAGTTATATCCTGTTTATTAATTTGGCAACAGATGAATCAACAATTTTTAGTGTTGCCTTTAATCACTTTTGTGGTACATCTTGCTTTAGGAGATACTTGGAATACAATTTTTACTGTCGAACGTAGGTTAGGTGCTGCTGTTCCTGTAGTTATTTTTGGTCCTTGGTTATCTTCAGTGATTGTTACCATAATTTACTGGCAAATTAATCAAGTAGCTGGAATGATTTTAGCTCCTTCCTGTGTGTGGTTAACTGTGGCTAGTTTATTAGTATTTAGGATTTGGCAATTGAATGGAAAAGAGCCATTATATCCACTGGAACTAACAGTTACTTGAAATATCGTTAAATATTTAGATAATGTGGTTTTTGAATATTAGTTGGTTATCTAAAAAGTTTCATACATCGATCGGAAATGATGTTTTGATGCCAGAAAGAATGATTATTTGCAGCGTATTATCAAATTGAAAATATAACATCTATATTAAATTAATTGTCTATGCAAATTTCCGTCATAATTTACTCTGGGAGCTAATTTAAGATATTTTCTCATCACAATAATCAATCCCAATGTAGAGATAAAATCTTTTAAATAGTTAACTTATGCGGTGGAAGCGTGGACATTAAACGAGTAATTATTGCTCATAAAGCTAGGGACGATTTTAGTCGGCGTTATGCAGAACAATCTGCTAGACAGTTGGAAAATCGTGGCTGCCATGTCTTGATCGGACCAAGTGGCCCTCAAGATAATCCCTATCCAGTATTTCTCTCCTCCAGTACCCATCCCATCGACTTAGCAGTGGTTTTAGGGGGAGATGGCACGGCTTTGGCTGCAGCTCGACATTTGGCATCCCAAGGTATCCCAATGTTAGCGGTAAATGTCGGAGGACATCTAGGCTTTTTAACCGAAAGCTTTGAAGATTTTAAAGAGACCGAGCAAGTTTGGGATCGGTTGTTTGAAGACCGCTATGCCGTGCAACTGCGGATGATGTTGCAAGGTGCTGTGTTGAAAGGCGATCGGACTAATCTTGAACCGGTGAGCGATCGCTTCTTAGCCCTAAATGAATTTTGTATCAAGCCTGCTTCTGCTGACCGGATGCCAACTTCTATTTTGGAGATGGAAGTTGATGGAGAAGTAGTAGACCAATATCAGGGAGATGGCCTCATAGTTGCTAGTCCTACAGGTTCCACCTGCTACACTACTTCAGCAAATGGCCCAATTCTTCATGCAGGTATGGCTGCGATCGCAGTGACTCCCATCTGTCCTTTGAGTCTTTCGAGTCGTCCGATTATTTTGCCTCCTGGTTCTGTAGTTAGTATTTGGCCTTTGCAAGATTACGATTTAAGTACCAAACTTTGGGCTGATGGAATTCTCGCTACTCCTATTTGGCCAGGACAAAGAGTTGATGTTCGGATGGCAGAATGTCAGGCTAAGTTTATTATTTTGCGGGAAAATTATTCATTTTTCCAGACTCTCACAGAAAAATTACAATGGGCAGGTACTAGAATTAAATATCAAAATGACCATCGTAGTAGTTAGGTAGTGGGTGAAAATAATTATTAATTATTCGGTAAGCACCCACATAGAATTGATTACCTAATTTAATTCTCTGTAATCTTTGCATTAAAAAGGTTTCTGTTTTGGAAAATCTGTAATTAATTTTGTGTACCTGCTTAATTGTGAATTATTAACTATTAATTATTAATTTTTGAACTACTACCTATAACCTAAAACCTAGAAATTGATTTGTAGCAAACATTTATCAAGTTGGTATAGTACCTAATACTAAATCTCAAAAATTTTGCTGCGTCTAATATCAACTACCAAAAATAATCCTAGACTTCAGCTATACTTCAACAGTGAAATATTTACCATGATTGAAAGTCTTTAAAAACCGACTTTGAATCTTGTTAATTAGGATTTGCTGGATAAATGTTTTTTTGCTTATTGCTTTTTTTATTGCTAAGGCTATTTTTAACCAATACTTCTCAAATTGCGATAAAAACTAGAAATATGATGATGTTTTATCTTTTACTAAAACGATTCAATTAGTAGAATAACTACAAATATTTATCAGTTTGCTAGACTAGTGCAGGATGGCGGAAATAAGTAACCAGTGACAAAATGCTCAAAGGCTTACCAATCAAAACTTCTAACTTCTGACTTACGCGTAGCGGTACTAGGGATATATTCAGCATATTTAGCAAATGCACCCGACATTTTTTACAACTAACTACCATATATTAATCTAACAATAAGGAGTAACATCTTCCAAGCAAACATCAGCCAAAGAAAGCACGAAAACGCCAACTAATTATTTCATAATCAAAAAGATTCTATTTGTACATAGGTTGAATCTGATTGATAACCAGATTTTTATCAAGTATTTTTTTAGCAAATTAGCTTAAACTTCTGCAAAGATTAGTTAAATCTTTATTTAATAAATGCACCCAACATTTTTTTGAAAATCATGACAACTAATCACAAAATTCCTTTTAACAATAAGGAGTAATATCTTCTAAACAAACATCAGCTAAGAAAGTTAGAGCGCGAAAGCGCAAACTAATTATTTCATCGTAAAAAGGATTCAATTTGCACATAGGTGGAATCTGTAAAATTGTACGCCCCAAAAATTTAATATCTCTGGCGAAGGGGCATTGAGCAGGAATTAATTGGCATAATTTTTGAGCAAATTTAGGGTTATTAATATTTATGCTGTTAATAAAGTTCCGACCAGGTTGTAGCAGGATATCAATTATATTGTTGGCATAATTATTTGTAGTAGCTTGCATTTTTTAGCCTCCAATTTTTCGGAATATATTGTGATGAGAATAGTTAGGGAAATTGCGGATTTTTC
>JASJEE010000082.1 GCA_030064835.1 Microcoleaceae cyanobacterium MO_207.B10
TTTTTGACAATTACTATATGTTATTTATATTTTTATTTGGTTCCCACACCTCCCACACCTCCCACACTTCCCTCTCCCCCAACCCTATCAAACATAGCAAAGTTTTTGAGAAATGGTATTAGGTAGTGCAAGAATTAAAAGTCTGAGTAAAAGCCAAAGCATCAGCTAACTTTAAATATTTATAGCAATCATGAATGAGATGTGAGAATTTTTATGATAGTTAGTTTTGCCTGAAAATATTAAAAATTCTGACTCCTAACTGCTACCAAAATCTTACAACTTAAATATGATTGCTATAGGTTGATTTTGATTGCTGAATTGCTGAACCCTAATAGCTGAATGTTTACAAGATATCTTTTCGTTTCTGCGACCAAAGAGTTATTCCCAAATAAATCAAAAAATGTAAGCCTAATATTCCCCAAGATAAACCTAAATTTTCCCAAGTAGAATTATAAACATCGGAACCGGTAAATGGTAAAGGGATTGTATTTCCATCAGGTAATTTAGTTACTTCTGGCACCATTTCATTAACATTTACCAATGCTCCATAAGCAGCTACAGACCAACGACTTAACATTACCCAAGAAAATTTACTAGCTATACCTGTCATTTCAAATAAAACACCAGAAAAAATAATCTGAGGTAACAATATTAAGGGTAAAGCACTATTAGCTTGAGAACCATTTTTAACAATAGAGGAAATCATTAATCCCAAACTAATACAACTTATTAAAGTTAAAAAAGTAGTAAAACTAACTCCTATCGGCCATGAAATTAATTCTGGCTGAGGACTTTCAAATCCAAAGATAATTACTCCTACTATTAATAGAGTTTGGAAAATTGCTAATAATCCTAAAACTATTACTTTTGAACCTAGATAAGCGAATAATCCTAAATTAACCAATCTTTCTCGAATATAAATAGCTGATTCTTTGACTATTTCTTGCAGAGAACTGGAAAGACCAACCCATAAACAGGCACAAGTAAATACAAATAATACTCGCAAAGCTAAAGGAGCTAAAGTAGGTTCGGGGTCGCCAATAAATGGATTTTTATCTCTAACTGCAAATAAAATTAAACCAATGCCAATAGGAGCAGTTAATAAAGCTAAACCTAAATTAATCGGGTCGCGGAAAATCAATTTCAAATATCGTTCGATTAAAATAAATAGTTGTTGCCAAAAAGAAGGGGGTTGTTTTTTGGGAGGTAAGTTAGTCGGAGGTTTTACATTATCAATACTTAGATGATTGGAAATATAATGCCGATAATATTCTGATTGCCGAAAATTATTTACCCATTCATTGATATTTTCATCACTGGTTTCTAGTTCATTGTAAATATCAGCAAAGTCTCCAGTATTTACTGAGAAAAAATTTAGAGCTTCTCTGGAGGAACCAAAGTAACATAACCGCCCACCTCTTCCTAAAAATACTACTCTATCGCAAATTCTAATATTAGCTGTAGCATGGGTAACTAAAATAATTGTTCGTCCTTGATTTGCCAACTTTCTTAATAGCTGCATCATTTTTTTATCTAATCCTGGGTCGAGTCCAGATGTCGGTTCATCTAAGAAAAATAATTTCGGGTCTGCTAATAATTCGACGCCAATACTTACCCTTTTTCTTTGCCCTCCACTTAACTGACTAACTAATACATTTCTTCTCTCTGTCATTTCTATTTGTTCGAGAGTTTTTTCGACTATTTCTTTCACATTAATATCTGGAGGTAAACGCAATTTTGCAGCATAATTTAATACTTCCGATACTGTTAGTTCAGAATGAATAATATCGTCTTGAGGAACATAACCAATCTGAGTCCGATAAATATTAAAATTATTCCTTAAATCTTCACCATTAATATAAACTTTGCCTTTAGTTGTCGGGTCTATTCCTAATAATGTTCGCATCAAAGTTGACTTCCCGGTACCACTTCCTCCCACTAAAGCGACAAACTGCCCCGGTTCGATCGCGAAAGAGATATCATTTAGCAAAACTCGTGTTTTCCCCCGTTGGTCTCTGACTATTCTGTAGAGGCGATCGGCGTCAAGACGGATTTGGTTGCCAGGGTCGAATACTTCTAAGTTATCGCTACGACGAATGAGAGTAAAAGGTCCGATTTTAATTACCGCTCCGTCAGTCACAACAATAGTATTTTTAACCCGCACTTCATTGACAAAAACACCATTGGTGCTATAATCCCGTAAAATGTAGTTACCCTTACCATTGGGTTCAATAGTGGCATGACGACGGGAAACAATGGAAGAATTTAATTCTAGGTTGGCATCAGGATCGCGACCAAGTAACACCGATCTATCTTGCAAAGATATTGAGCGCGTTTTTGGCAAAGATGCTATAGCTACAGGATTATTTGGTTCAAAATATTTGAGCAGGATTTGGTTTTGGGGATCGAGACCGATTTTGATTTCTATGCCATTTTGCAACAGATGACCTTCAGATGGAGTAATGCGGGTGCGGTCGAGAAATAATCCGTTTGTACTTGGTCGATAACTGTCACCATCATAAATATGGTAGCGATCGTCAACTTTCTGGATGACAGCGTGATAACTAGAGATGACTAACCAGTCTGAAGGTACTACTAGATCGGCGCGGAGGCGATCGCGTCCTAATATATGACGGTTTTGTGTCAGTTGGAGTGTGACTATTTGGCCTTGGTTATTTAATTCTATATAAGGATTATTGCTTAAAAGGGTAGTTTGCCCTGTTTTGTTAGTCATAATAATATTTGATTTTAGATTCTTTGGTAGAAATTGACAAAAACTATTTATATTGAATCACAATACCGTTTCACGGAAGTTAAAAGTCAAAAGTCAAAAGTCAAAAGCCAATAGTAAATGTAGGTTGGGTTGAGGAACGAAACCCAACTGAATAAACTGACACAGCTAATTTTGTGCGCTAATTATTGTTCCTTAAATAATTTTTTTTTGTTTTTCCTGATTTCGTTTTAAGGTTCAAAAAATTGTATGGATGTAGCAATCAGAAATGATTTGTTAGATAGATTGGAGACTATCTTATAGGATATTTATGACTGCTGTAAACCAGCTATAAAAGTCTTCAATTCAAGGTTATTTACTAATAAAAAAGGAGGTGATAATTTATGGGTGATAGTGGTATATAATAGGTTTAAGGGCTTTCTTTTAATGAATAGTATAGTAAGTTTAATATAGTTTAGGGTTGTATAATATCTTTTTATTATCCATCTCAAGTTGTGTGCTTCCAAGGAGCCATAAAAAAAACTCTTCAGGTTATTTTTATACGAGTTTTAAATAGCAATCCTAACTCGTGACTCCTAACTACCACCAAAATATTATAACCGCAATAGGATTGCCATACTGCTTTTACTATTCAAAAAGAACTTGGTTAGGATAATGTGCATATTTCCAGCATTTTATTCTAACTCAAGTATTCTCTAAAATAGAGTTGTTGGGAATTTAGCCAAAAAATGGTTAAGTGTCCGGATTTTAACAATATCCAGTTGTTTTATAGTTTAGCGATCGCTACTTTTCTGTAACCATAACCTTAGTTCAGAAACCCATGACAACTGGCAATCATAAAGACCATAACCATCTTGGACAAGTTATTCTTGTCCTCTCTTTCCTTTTCTCAGGTGTACTAACATTAACTTATGTTTGGATAGATAAAAACCATCCAGAATATAAAGGTACGTTACAATTCATTGTTCCTACGTTCACGACAGGTGCTATAACTTTAAGTGCTTATTCTGCTTATAGAAGTCTTCGTCAAGCTCAAAAGGATAAAAAACTAGACAAAGCATACCGTTTGATAGAACGTTGGAATAGTCCAGAAATGCTCCTATTAGAATTTGCTGCTAAACAAATTCTTAATGATTTAAGAAACAATCAACAATCTATGCAAATGTATATTGAACAAGCAGAAAAAAATAACAATCAGGAGAAGATACATAAGCTGATTAAGATCCTTAATTTCTTAGTTGAGATTTCAATATGTATTGAAAACAGAGTTGCTGATGAAAAAGTATTAAAGAGCTTTTTCCAGGGAATAGTTGAAGATTACTGTGAAATATTCTATGATCTTATCCATTTTAGGAGAGAAGGAAAGGGGAATCCAGAAAGGTATAAGAAGCTTATAGAACTCAGAAGTAAGTGGAATGGAAGTGCAGAAAAAACCTGAATTGTTTAGTATTGATGTTAGAATTATGTAGATTGGAATAAAGATTAAATAAGATATAAAAATCAACTACTAAAATATCAACTACTAAAATTAAATTGGTTTGGAGACCAAACCCCTACTAAAATATTACAACTTATTTAGGATTATTATAGTAATATAAAATTCGGATAATTACTATATCCAAGTCCGCAGCAACTTACACTCATGGAAGGAAGCAATCTCAAAGGTTTAGGAGATTGCTTCCGCTTCATCGCTGAGGACAACTATTCAACCGGATTTTATATAATATCATTCAGTCTACTGAGCAAGATCAAATCTAGTTAAATAGATGATATTATGTGTTGGGTTTCGGTTCCTCAACCCAACCTACATTTACTTATTTACTGAATTTTTGCCAGAATAATTTTCCGGGAAAATTCACTAAATTATTAAATTATCAATTTTCCTGCTCAAATAGCTAAAAATAAACTCAAATCAACAGAATGTAAGTTAGTCTTACTATTGAGTCTGTCTGCTAATATCATATCCAGTTAAATAGATGGTATTATATGTTGGGTTTATCCTGCGGATAAGCTGCGCTTTTCATGTCGCGTAGCGAAACGTTCCTCAACCCAACCTACATTTACTTATTTACTGAATTTTAAATGCAAAAAAAATTATCTATAACTACTCTATATATTTCCTTTCTATGTATTTCCTTATATCTAACTGGATGTCAATCTCCCGAACCAAAAATAACATCTCCCAGTCCTGAAACAACTCCTTCCCCAGAAGCATCACAAATATCAATAAAAATTCCCCAAAAACCTTTAACATTACCTCCAAATAATCCAGAAAAAATAGCTTCTACTCAAGTACAAACATATATCAATAGATTAGCAAATCAAGGATTTTCTCAACAAAATCAAGGAATTTGGGTACAATCAAATGATACTTTATTAGCAAATCATCAAGGTACAATTCCTTTACCCGCAGCCTCAATTACTAAAGTTGCAACCACTTTAGTTGCTTTAATAACTTTTAATCCTAACCATCAATTTATTACCTTAATTTCTACAACTGGAAAAATTGAAAATGGTGTCTTAAATGGAGATTTAGTCATTCAAGGAGGAGAAGATCCATTATTTGTTTGGGAAGAGGCGATCGCTATTGGCAATTTATTAAATAAAATAGGGATTCAAAGAGTTACTGGAAATCTAATTATTACTGGTAAATTTTACATGAACTTTGAATCTAATCCTCAGACTGCTGGTAATTTTCTTAAACAAGGAGTGAACAGTCAAATTTGGCCGGGAGAAGCTTTAACTCAATATCAAACTTTAGCTCCAGGAACACCGAAACCGCAAGTAATAATTGATGGTGTTATAGAAGTTTCTCCCACTGCTCCTGAAAATCTCAAACTATTAATTAGACATTATTCTTTTCCCCTAGCTGAACTGGTGAAAAAAATGAATCAATATAGCAATAATTTAATGGCAGATATGTTAGCTGAAGCTGTGGGAGGTTATCAAGTAGTTGCGACAAAAGCTGCTGAATTTACGGGAGTACCAAAAGATAAAATTCAATTAATTAATGGTTCTGGTTTAGGGGAAGAAAATCGGATTTCTCCTCGCGCTGCTACAGGAATGTTTCTAGCAATTAATAATTATCTTCAGCAATACAATATGAGTGTGGCAGATGTGTTTGTTATAGTTGGCAAAGATAAAGGTATTTTAGAAGACCGGAAACAACTTCCAAATTTTGCAGTAGTTAAGTCTGGAACTCTAGATTATGTTAGTGCTTTAGCAGGTGCTTTACCCACAAAAGAAAAGGGAATTGTTTGGTTTACAATTCTGAATAAAGGAGCTAGTGTAACTCAATTAAGAAATCAACAAGAAATTTTCCTAAGAGATTTGTTGAACAAGTGGGGTGCTGTTGATTCATCACCACCAGAATTAACAGCTAATCCTGACAGAAAAACTAAAAAATCTCGCAGTGAAATTATAAAATAGGGAGTAGGGAGTAGGGAAGAAGTCAAAACATGAAAAATTAACACGCTTTTGGTTAATAAGTATCAAAAATGTCATTCTGCCTGTTAATTACTCAAGTAAAGCATTATTTTTTTCAAATTGGTATTAGACATCTCCAATAAGAAAAAATAAAATCAATTATCCCGCAGAAATCATCAATTATTTTCCCCTACTACTTCCTACTCCCTCTTTTCTAAGAAATTTACTGCTGAACAGGTGCAGCAGCAACAATTTTTCGTGCCATAGTTGAAAGAGGTAAACTTTGTATATAAACTAAACCAGGACCTATTAGTTTAGTTAAAAATACACCTTCTCCACCAAATACAATATTTTTCAAGCCACCTATCATTTGAATATCATATTTTATCGAGGTAGAAAAACCAACAACTGCACCAGTTTCTACCCGCAATTCTTCCCCGTCAGCTAAATTTTTTTCTATAATTGTACCACCAGCATGAACAAAAGCTAATCCATCTCCCTGTAATTTTTGCAGGATAAAACCTTCTCCACCGAAGAAACCAGCACCTACCTTTTTAGTAAAAGCAATTTCAATATCAATACCATTAGCAGCACAGAGAAAAGAACTAGATTGACATAAAAATTCTCCACCTAATTCAGTTAAATTTAAAGGAATAACTTGCCCTGGATAGGGAGCAGCAAAAGCAACTTTAGCTTTACCCGTACCTCGATTGAAAAAAGTGGTAATCATAAAACTTTCTCCAGTCAACATTCGCTTAAAACCTTTCCAAGCACCACCACCAGTGGTAGTTTGCATTTCAATTCCTTGTTCCATATAGGTCATTGCTCCTGCTTCTGCTCTAACTCCTTCTTCAGGGTCAAGTTCAATTTCTACTAATTGTAGAGATTCTCCTTTTATTTGATAGTCAATAATATCAGCGGCCATAATATATACACATCCTTAACATTGTGGAGATGATAACATTATATTATCTCTATCATTTCCCCCTTTTTTTTTATATTTACCGAAAAATTAGGGTATAAAGTCATCTCCATTGATGGAGAAAAAAGAAAAAAATCCTTTTACCCAATCCTCTTTTTTATAAGAAGAGGTAATTCTAAATTATAAATTATAACCTATCTTGGATCGACAGGTCGTGCTATTAAAATACCTATTGCACTTTCCACATTCCAAATATATCTTTCTAAATCATAAGCAACTGTTACTTTTCCAGCAGGAGAAGCATGAATAAAACCAATATTACCATCAGAATTACGATAAACTAAGCCAGTATGAGTAACATCTAATCCATTAATTTCTGTCGCTACGGCAATAATATCTCCTGGTTTTAGTTGACCATAAATACTCCTAATTTTATAGTAGGGAATGTAGTTTATTTTCAGTTTACTAATATTATCTTCCATACTAACAATACACTGATAATTCGCATCATTACTAGCAATTTGTGGATAATCCCATCTATTTTTGCTCATAAAAAATAATTGTTTTTTTACCCTTTCTCCACCTAATTTGACACCGATATCTCGAACATTACCCCGTCTTTGATTATCAGCAATCCATTCCGAAAAATAATGTAAACGACTGCAATATCCATCCATTTCACCCTTCCAATAACGCTGATTTCTAATATTATTAATAAATGTCAAATAAGAATAATCTTCCATTGCTATTCCTCTAGCCATTGCCAATACAGTTTCCACAAATAATACACAATCAAATCCATCCAAAGTAATTACTAAAGATTCTTGATTTGATTTATCTAATAATCCAGCTTTGTAAGGAGTACCAATAAAATAATCAGCGATCGCCTGCATAATTTCTGCCATAGAAGCTTCAGCAAGATTCTGTTTTATGGCATACTCCATCACTGGTTTAAATTTAGGGTCTTCTTGAATATTTGATGGTGGTAGTTTATTAATTCCTTTATCTCGACTACCTTTATTTAAGATGAAATCAACTAATGGTCTTGTGGGGGGTATTAACGGACCTACAGGTGCTTCTTTTAAAACATTTTCTATTGATAAAAAAGTAGATGTTTTAGAGACATAATTTTTAGATAATTTTAGGGGTTTTAAAGTAGTGTTAGAGATAGGAATTAGAGCTAAATTTGTTCCAGTTTCTGGAAGTGCTAATTTCGGACTAATTAGTTGATTTTTCTCAGATTTAAATTGGTTATTTTCCTGAAGATTGCCATAATTTTGAGGAGCGTTAATCCCATCTACCAAAAATATATAGGAATCTAGAAACATAGAATAATTTCCTCTATAACTGCCAGTGATTGCCACTCCTAAAATAATTAATTCTAATAATTTTTTCATTTTTAAATACTGATTTTCAGCCAACAAGTATGTTATCCTAAAATTAGAAGAAATGGGTAATAGTCCCATATATGAAAAGCATACTTTTGAACAATCGCTATCGAATTATACAAGCTCTCAGTAGTGGCGGATTTGGGGAAACCTTTTTAGCCCAAGATACCCAAATGCCATCTGGTCGCTACTGTGTGATTAAGCAACTTAAATTAGTCACAAATAACCCCCAAATTTACCAGCAGGTATTACAACGTTTCCAGCGGGAAGCGGCCATTTTGGAAGAATTAGGGGAAACTAATAGCCAGATACCTCAATTGTATGCTTATTTTAGTGATACCGCAGGTCAATTTTATCTGGTACAAGAATGGATAGAAGGGAAAACCCTAGCAGAAACATTAGAAACTCAAGGGCCAATGACAGATAGTTCCGTTCAGAAAATTTTGATTAATTTACTATCTGTAATTAATTATATACATAGCAGAAATATTATTCATCGGGATATTAAGCCAGAAAATATTATTTTGCGTCAACAAGATAATTTGCCAGTTTTAATTGATTTTGGAGCAGTAAAAGAGTGTATTAGTACAGCAATTAATTCTCAAAATACAACACCTATTTCTATTATGATTGGGACTCCTGGATATATGGCTTTTGAACAGGCAGCAGGAAGACCAGTTTATGCTAGTGATTTGTATAGTTTAGGGTTAACGGCAATTTATTTGTTGACCGGAAAAGCTCCCCAAGACTTAGAAATGGATTTACAAACAGGAAAAATTATTTGGCAGCAATATACTAAGAATTTAACTCCTAAATTAGCAGCTATTCTAGATAAAGCAATTCAACCTAATATTAGCGATCGCTTTGCTACGTCTCAAGAAATGTTAGGTGCTTTACAGTTGAAATTAAATCAGCCCTTTACTAATGATCTATATCAGTCTACTGCCGCTATAGCTGTGATTAATAATCAAGATAAATTTACAGTTTTCGACCGAGCTTTAAATCAACTATTGCTGAAATTCAAGCATTGGCAAAAACCGATAATTATTAGTAGTCTTATAGGAGGATTTTTTTTAATAGGTTTTATCTACCAAAGAACCTTAATCAAATCTACTCAAAGAGAGCCAATAACAATAACTTTTCCAGCGCCACCTACTACATCTGCGAGTTTATCAAATTCCAGTAAATCTATAGAATCAATTTCCCAAAAAGAAGCCGAAAAATTAATTCAGAGTTGGTTAAAAGCCAAAAAAGATATATTTGCCCCTCCCTATAATAGACAACTTGCTGCAGAATTAACCACAGATAAAGTATATGATACAATCACAGGCTTAAGTGGAGCGATCGCTTGGTTAAAAGAAAACAATGCTTACTATCAGTATGAAGTACAAAAAATAGATAGTGTCGAAGATTTCTATAACCAGGGAAGCGAAGCTTCTATTACTGTGAAAATTACTGAAGCATACAGACTTTTCAAAAATAATCAATTAGAAACTAAAAGAACTGCTGATTCTCAACTAACAGTTATCTATAATTTGAAATTTATAGATGGCAAGTGGAAAATAGCATCTTCTCGAATTATTTAGAGAAAAAAAACAAAAATTTTCCAAGCTTATAGAGGAAAAGTAATCAGTGAGATTTCAAAGAATTAAAAGTTACTGTCAAAGTCTATCAGTTAACCTAAAAAGTCTATGGATCTACATCGTTCATTTTTATTGCTGGCAAGCGTAGCATTCCGTAGGAAAAGCTGACTGCTAATAGCTGAATGCTTACATACAAAATATCAAAAATTTTGCTCTAATACTATTTCTGTGTAACGATAAATGGTATTATACGGACTATTTTCATCTTGATATTAAGCGCAACTTCATGGAGAAATGGTATTAGCAAAAACTTAACTATAGAATAGAATAGAAATTAAAGATAGGTGTTCCTCATTAGTCTGGGAAACGCTATATTAATTATTTACTAATATAGTCATCCCCCCCATAGGTTGCGGGTAATTCAAAAGTAAATAAAAAAATTGAAACTCCCACCTGTTCCCAGTTAAGTGTTCCCGAAAAAGCAGTAAGATTTTTGCCACGAATCAAATAGGATTCCTATATAAGCTATGCTAATTCGTTGTTGTTAGCAAAAACTTAACTATAGAATAGAATAGAAATTAAAGATAGGTGTTTCTCATTAGCCTGGGAAACGCTATATTAATTATTTAGTAATATAGCCATCCGCCCATAGGTTGTAAAATTTTACCGTAGAGGTTTGGTGACCAAATCCCATTTTTGCTAAGGTTTGGAGACCAAACCCCTACAGTTTTTTCTCACAAATAATTTAGAATTGCTATAGATACTTACTGATTCATAATTGTCAAAAACATTATTTAATTTGACTAAGAATCCCAATTATCAAAACTTTTGCTAGATTTAGATAGAGATGGGAAAGAAGGAAGAAGATAAAGATGAGAATAAATTCAGGAAAAACTATAAATATAGGTACTACATCTGATGTATTTAACCTGCGTTATAATTTATCTTTGAAAAAAATGGTGGTATGGTATGAATCAGCAAATTTTAAATAACCGTTATCGCATCATCAAAACATTAGCAAGTGGAGGATTTGGTGAAACATTTCTCGCCCAAGATACCCAAATGCCATCCGGTCGTCTCTGTGTCATTAAACAACTTAAACCCATAGTAAATAACCCCAAAATTTATCAACTTGTACAAGAAAGATTTCAAAGAGAAGCAGCAATTTTAGAAGAACTCGGCGAAACAAATAATCAAATACCTAGATTATACGCATACTTCACAGAAAACGGACAATTTTATTTAGTACAAGAATGGATAAAAGGAGAAACACTCACAAAAAAATTACAAACAAAAGGATTATTCGATGAAAACTCCACGCAACAAATACTCATTAGTTTACTACCAGTTCTAGAATATATTCATAGCCAAAGAATTATCCATAGAGATATAAAACCAGGTAACATTATCTGGCGAGAAACTGATGACTTACCAGTATTAATAGACTTCGGAGCTGTCAAAGAATTAATGGGAACAGTATTAAATTCTAAAGGCAATCCTTCACGTTCTATAGTAATAGGTACTCCAGGATTTATGCCGCCCGAACAAGCTGCCGGACATCCAGTTTATGCCAGTGATTTATATAGTTTAGGCTTAACAATAATCTATTTATTAACAGGAAAAAAACCTGGTCAATTAAATCCAGATTCTCCTTGGGAAAAATCTGTAACAAATATCAGTCCTACCCTCATAGAAGTCTTAAACAAAATAACAGAATTAAATCCAGGCGATCGCTACTCAACAGCAGCAGAAATGCTTCACGCTCTCAAATTTGGCCCAACAGCGATTGCTCCCACTGTTCCCTCTCCGCCTCCCCCCATTATTTTGCCTCTCTCGGAGCCACCTCTCAATCTTGGACCCACCTCCGTCACATCACCCCCACCAGAAACCACTGACCCTCCTCAAACCTCAGTATCAAACCCACCCACTTCCAAATCAACTGCTCCTCAGAATGGATACTGGCCAAGAGCAATCATTACAGGTAGTATTATTGGTGTATTTATTCTCATTGCTATTGTTTTAAGCAGTACATTTCCTTCAATAATTACCTCAATTTTCCCAGATAAATCCCCAGAGGAAGTTGATGATAACCAAATAAATAGAAATCCAGAACAACCAATTTCTCCATCACCCATTTCTACAACTTCAAGTCAGTCTAATACATCCCAATCTTCTGCTAACCCAAAGGCAAATTCAATCTCAGAAAAAGAAGCAGAAAATTTAATCAAAACCTGGCTAAAAGCAAAAGTAAAAATGTTTGCTCCACCATATAATACTCAAATAGCTGAGGAATTAACTACGGGTGATTTTCATGAAAAAACAGCAGGAATAGATGGTTCAATCAATTGGCTAAAAAGCAACAATGCTTACTATAAATATGGTGTGCAAAGACTTGAATCAGTTGAACAATTTTTTGCTAATAACGACAATGCTATTATCAAAGTTAGAATTACGGAAGAATATAGTCTTTATCGCAATGGTAAGATAGACCCTAATGAAACAGACTTCAAAACTTTGACCATTATCTACAATTTTAAATTAGTAGATGGTCAGTGGAAAATATCTAATTCCAGCACTCTCTAATTAGTCTGAGATAATTAACATTATACAACTTTGAAAAAATATTCAAAAAAAGTTTTTGTGATTAGGCATTAGGAGATACAGATAATACCAAGCGTGATACAGCGCTTCCCGTTGCCAGTGAGGTACACCCCGGAGCGGGGAAGATGCCCGCACTACAATATTTTCATCATTTACCATGTACATCATTTCTCCGAAATTTGCTGTAAATGTTTGCTGTTACCTATACCCTATTACCATTTCGCTGCTGGGAGAAAAAGTCTAATCAACCAATCCTAATATTAGTAGTATATTTGGCATTGGTAGCCCTAAAACTAGGGTTAAATCAATCGAATTTACTATTAACTAATAACTGATAACTGAAGTGAGCAAATTCTCTTTTTTATCAGAAGAGGTAATTATTAATTATTAATTATTAATTGTTAATTATTAATTACTGAAGGCCATTTCGACAATCATGGCCATTCAACATACAGCAGATTCTATCTAAATGTGGCACAGTAGTTCAGAGTACAAATAATCAATGCTTATTTAACAAAAAACTCTGGGTTAGAAAAAGTATATTCTTTACTTTCCTACTCCCCTAATAAGCTATGCTGTACTTCATAAAATACCAAATATGCTGTAAATTTGCCGAGGTTGAAACTTTAGCACCATTTATAGTTTATAGTAAAGTCCAGATAACTCATAGAACACTTACCATTTATATTTTTTAGATATTACTCAAATGCACGCAGAAAAGTTACCACCTCAGACATTTCGTCGTCGAGTTAGTCCACCAAATCGGGTAGTTAAAAAACGGCCAGTTAAAGTACGTCGGCGAGTCAAAACTAAAAATATCAAAGTATTATTAACACAGTTAAAATATAAAAATATCCTCATACTAGCTGCTGTATTCCTAACCGCAAGTTGGATTATTACCCTACCTTTTAGAAGTCGCCCAGTTTCTGAAACAGCTCTACCTACTCCCCAATCTTCTGTATCACCAACCCTCGTACCACCCTATGTACCTCCACTTCCTGAACAAACTCCAGAGGATTTAGGATTTGCCTACAATGTTCGTAAACTACCTTACCAAAGTTATATACAAGATAGTCCTAAACTACAACAAATTGTTAATGAACTAGTTGATATTGCCAAAGAAAGAGGACTACCTACTGAACCTTTATCTATTAGTTTAATAGATGTTAGTAACAGAGATAAACACAAATTTGCCGGGTATCAAAATCAAGTTCTCAGATATCCTGCTAGTGTGGCTAAATTATTTTGGATGGCTGCATTTTATGGAGCAGTTGAAGAAGGTTTAATTGATGATAATGAAGAATCTAAGTTTCATAAAGACTTGAGACTAATGATGCAGATATCTCATAATGATTCTGCTAGTAAAATACTTGATGCAATTACTGATACTAAATCAGGAGGTATATTAGAGGGAGAAGAATTGCAAACTTGGTTAGAAAAAAGAACATCAGTCAATGAATTTTTTCAGAAAGCAGGTTATCAAGGTCTGAGAATAAATACAAAAAATTATCCGCTATATTCTCCCAGTCAAAATGGACCCGTAGGTCGCGATCGCCAACTAAGAGATGAATCAGATAAATTTTTGCGTAATTTGATTTCTAGCGATCATGCTGCCAGACTAATCTATGAAATATACACCAGGCAATCTATTTCGCGCAAGTACAGCACCAGAATGGCTTATTTATTAACCAGAGATTTAAAACCCGAAGCATGGCAGAATGATCCTAGTAATGGAATTCAAGGTTTTCTCGGTGAATCTTTACCTACTAATATTTATTTTGGTTCTAAAATTGGTTACACTCAAAATCACCGTCTGGATGTAGCATTTGTCAGAACTTTGGATGATAAGGCGATTTATATTCTGGCAGTTTTTGCAGAAGATGCTGCTTATGCTAAAGATGAGGAAATATTTCCGAAATTGTCTCGTCATGTTTATGACCGCATGATCGCTTTGGATAGTCAATAGGTGAGAGCAGTTTCGGGCGTTTCCAACTTGATAAAATAAATATATTTATTTATGGTTTTAGGGAGTGGGAGGGATGGGAAGTGTGAAAAGATAAGCGTGTATATTTGGCAACTGAAGCAGGAACATTTTTTTAGAGATTGTTTGTAAAGGAAATAGAATATGCTGTATCTTAGTCAAGCTTTACTTCTGAGAATTTATATAGTCTAATAATAGGCTAAATATTTATAACTATTTATTAATAAGGAACCAAAGAAAACAAGTAGATTTACCCTCTAGATATAAGGATAATTTTTTTGTTTCGCTTTCGCTGTGCGACGGAGATGAAAATGTCGAGTTAGGTTTTGCCAGATTAGCGTTACAAGCAGGAGTTAAATCTGCATTAGCAAGTTTATGGTATGTTGATTATTTTGGCACTTTAGCCTTAATGAGTGAATTTTATGAACAGTTAAAAACAGCACCAACGATAGGCGAAGTAATCAGACAAACTCAAATTAAAATGATTCAAGGAGATGCAAATATAACAAGTGAAAAATTGAACTTTTCTAGAGGAGAAATTCCTTTACCGAATTATTAATTATTAATTATTAATAATTAAATAATTCTGGTTGAAAGCCGACCCTTTTAAGGGGAAAAAAAGAAATAATACCAATTTAAAAAAAGAATGTTACCAATAGTAAGAACCATAAAAAGACTTTACAATATGTGTCCATTTGGCAAACAAAGATGATTTATGACCTAAAAAATGGTATTAAAGCCATTCCCATGCGACTTCCCCTCCTGGGAGGGGTTAGGGGTGGGTTGACTCCTGACTCCTCACTCCTAAAAATTCCCCTAGATATTTGTAGCAAACATTTATAAAACTGGTATAATATTTCCTGTTCTGCAATTCCGTAACGGTTTTAACCAGAGGTAATTATCAATTAATGAAGTGAGAATTTACAGGGATTGCCGGACACTAATTTTTCTTATCCTTTCTTTTGTTTTTGGTGAGGATTTACTCTAATTAGCAGTCCTTGATAGATATAGGGCTATGTTTTAAGGTTAGGACAACTTTAGTAAAAGGTCATTTCAGTTATCAGTTAATAGTTAACAGTAATCAGTAAGAATAAAAAGGAAACAAGAAATAAAACAATGTCCTAACCTATACTTTGATTTTCTATTCCTAAATACTATGTAGTTGACATGATGCTAGTGTTTAAGAATTTTTGTGATTTTGATAGTTATTTTTGCTAATTTTCACCCAGAGGATTAATGCTTAATAAATGGTATAGTTGTTGCCTTAAATAATACTAATTTACTTGAAATATTTCACAAATAGTTGACTTCTGAATTATGTAAAATAATAACTTAAAATTCAGGTTTAAAGCTGACAATTTCAAAAAAAAAAAATAAAAAAATTCTTTGAGTTTAAATCCTCTCTGTTTGAGGAAGAGGTAATTGTTAATTGCTGAAACTTGTTTTATTAATACCTACCACCTAAAACCTCCAAATCAACTAATGTAGCAATATTTTTTGAAACTAATATTATTCGCAACCTTCCAGGCTTCAGACTTCCTTGAAACGGTATCACCAATTTCAGCCACAAAACTACTAACCTTCACCAATCAAAGCATCAGCAAAAGGGTCAGGTAAAGCTTGTTGTACTTCTATATCTTCCGATATTTCTTCAGAATATTCCACAGATAAATCATCACTCTTCAAATTTTTTTTGACAATATTTTGGCTATTTCTCTGCCGACTATAATCCTGCAATCTTACCAACTCCTCTTGATAAACAAACATAATTCTTGCCAAAGACTCAGCCACTTCATCCCAACTTTCATCTGCTACAATTTTTTCAGCAATACCTTGAAACAAATCACCAGTTTGGTTTTTCTTAACATACTCCTTTAGCAACTTGCCAGACCTTTGTAAAGCTGCCTGATACGCCTCTCCATCAGACCACCAAAGCCCAGGCTGATTCAACAACCAAGTCAAAATATATTCTTGAGCGTGCTGTTCTTTTACCCAATTAGCAAGATACTTTAATTCATCCATAATATTATATTGCCTCTTTCAAATCAAAAGCTTATTGCAATGATTAACTTAATCTGTAATGTATAGTAAAATATCATAATTTATTCACACTCTAGATCTAAATAATTTACTTAGAATTGAAACTGCTAAAATCGAGAATAGTGCTGAATTTATTTATACAGAATTTTAACTCTATCTTAAACATTAATTTGTTTGTATCAACCTATACTTGAAATATTAAAAAAAACCTTTAGTGTAAACGGTCAAAAAAAAACACCTGTAATCTAAAAACGGTACTTAAAATTTAGACAGAAATTCAGGGAAGTAAAAATATTATGGGACAGCAAAAATTTGGTGTCATCGGCCTAGCTGTAATGGGTGAAAACCTAGCTCTCAATGTAGAACGTAACGGTTTCCCGATCTCCGTATACAATCGCAGTGGCGATAAAACTGAGAAGTTTATGGCAGAGCGGGCACAAGGCAAAAATGTTCACGCCGCTTACACTCTAGAAGATTTTGTCCAATCCCTAGAAAGACCCCGTAGAATCCTGGTCATGGTAAAAGCGGGAGGACCAGTAGATAAAGTCATCGAACAACTTAAACCCCTCCTAGATGAAGATGATATGATCATCGATGGTGGTAACTCCCTCTACGAAGATACAGAACGCCGCACTAGAGATTTAGAATCCACTGGATTAGGTTTCATGGGGATGGGAGTTAGTGGTGGTGAAGAAGGAGCCTTATGGGGACCGAGTTTGATGCCTGGTGGTACTGAAGCTTCCTACAAAGAGTTAGAACCAATTCTGACTAAAATTGCAGCTCAAGTTGATGACGGTCCTTGTGTTACTTATATCGGTCCTGGTGGTGCTGGTCACTATGTAAAAATGGTACACAACGGCATTGAGTATGGCGATATGCAGTTAATTGCTGAAGCCTACGATTTGTTGAAAAATGCTGTAGGAATTAGCAACGAACAACTCCATGAAATTTTTGCTGAGTGGAATAAAACTCCAGAGTTGGAATCTTTCTTAATTGAAATTACAGCCGACATTTTCACCAAGAAAGACACTGAGACTAGCAACCATTTAGTTGACATGATTGTTGACTCTGCTGGACAGAAAGGTACAGGTAGATGGACGGTAATTAATGCTTTAGAATTGGGTGTTGCTGTGCCAACTATTACTGCTGCTGTTAATGCTCGGATTATGTCTGGTATTAAGGATGAGCGTGTCGCTGCTGCTAAGGAATTGACAGGTCCGACCAGTAAGTATGAAGGCGATACCCAAGCTATGATTAACAAAGTGCGGGATGCTTTGTATTGTTCTAAGATTTGTTCTTATGCTCAAGGTATGGCATTGTTGGCTGCTGCATCCAAGGAATTTAATTACAATCTGAATTTGGGTGAGTCGGCGAGAATTTGGAAAGGTGGTTGTATTATTCGAGCTGGCTTCCTAAATAAGATCAAGAAAGCTTTTGATGAAAATCCTGGTCTACCTAATCTATTATTAGCACCAGAATTTAAGCAAACTATCCTTGATCGCCAGGATGCTTGGCGGGAAGTTGTTGGTCTAGCTGGTCAGTTAGGATTACCTGTTCCTGCTTTTAGTGCTTCTCTAGATTATTTTGATAGTTATCGTCGGGGAACTTTACCTCAAAACTTAACTCAAGCTCAACGGGATTATTTCGGCGCTCACACTTATGAGCGTATTGATAAGCCTCGTGGTGAATTCTTCCACACTGAGTGGCCTACTAAGTAATATCACATTTATTTCTGTTAAAAATTAAGCGATCGCTCTTTTTGTATATAAGGGCGATCGCTTTTTTCTGTCTTTCCCCAGTAGGGACGTTGCATCCAACGTCCCTACATTCATTGCGGTTAATTAATGTTAATTGATATCAGAACAGGATTTAGGCTCAAGCATTGCTAGGAAATGACCACATTTAACTTACTTCTGTTTCACGGAAGTCAAAAATAAGAATGGTATTATCTGAAAATGAACTACCCCGCCGTGTAGACGGACGGGGTTTCTAAGTCCCCGTCAACAAAGTCCGCACTTTGAGATTTCGATCGCTTCACTTGCCCCAGTTGCTTCATCGAGCCAGTATGTTTACGGGTCGAATCAGTAGAGCTTGAGCATCGACGATTAACGAGGCCAGTTCCTAACCCCGGTTGCCGATATGCAGCAACATTCCACATCACCATGACCGAGCCTTGGTCTCTTGGCACTTCAAAACCACAATCATCACAAACATGGTAACGATTACTCAACTGTGCCCATTCTTTATGAACTGTTCCACAGCTTGGGCATCTCTGAGAAGGCTTGACCCTCCTGGTGTCAATGGTTATATGCAAACCACCTTTACCTAAAATTTTATACAACGCCATCTGATTTAATGTTCCAAAGCCAACATCAAGCACAGAACGGTTGAGACCTGCTTTTTGCTTCTTACGTTTACCTGTCTTGGCTTTTCGGGTCATACCTTTAACATTCAATTTTTCAGTAACTACGATGTCATAACAACTAGCAATATCTGTAGTCACTTTATGCTGCCAATCTTGTCTTACGGCTGATTGTTTGGCCTTGAGCTTAGAGATTTTTCTCTTCGCTTTTTTCCATCTACTTGATGCTTTTTGCTTACCTTTAATTGGTCGCTGTTTTCTTTTGAGTTGACGTGAAGCTTGCTGAATTTTTGGGGCAAACTCCCTGTCAAATCTAGGATTACTGATTGAATCGAACCCATACCCGTCATAGCAGGTCAATGCTGTTTCACATCCTAAGTCAAAAGCCACCATTGACTCATAATCCAGTGGAGACTTACTACCAAACAATCGTTTAGGTTCCGAGGTCTTGATACTAAATGAAGCATACCACTCATCTTGATGAGGACGATAAACAATCGTACAAGTCGTAGGTTTTCCCCAATACTTAAACCTACCCCGCATCCTGAGTCTCATACCCAAATCATTAAGTGTCACCCATCCACAATTGACTGCATATTTTTGGCTACATTCAATCTGCACTTTAAAACCTTGCCTACCATCTGGGTAAGTCCAACCAGAGTAGTTTTTGATTGACTTAAACTTTGGGCGTTTCCTAATTCCTTTGAAAAAAGCATTATACGCTAAGTCAACACGCTTGACTGTTGCTTGCAATGAACTTAAATTAAGCTGTTGATAATCGGACCACTGCTGTCTAAAACCTGGTAATGCGTTTTGCTGAGTGAAATAGTCTACATTTGAGCGATTTTTTCTCCACTCAAAACGCCTATGAGCGACACAAGCGTTATACAAAAGCTGGTGTAGTTTTCTGCCTAAAAATAGTTTTTCTTTCTGTACTTTTGTCGGATACAGTCGAAAAGTCAATCTTCTATTGGCCATATAACTATCACCTCTAGATAACGTTTGAGTCGATATAATTATCTTAACACCAAAAAAAATAAAAATGAATAGAGATTATGGAAAAAGAATTAAACCGTGGTTCTCATGTAATCTATGACATTCATCTGCATATATGTTTCGTGACCAAATACAGGAAAAAGGTCTTGACCACAAATATGATTCAAGAGATGAGGGAAATTATAGAAAAAGTTTTAACTGCTAGACGTTCCCAACTAGAAGAGTTTGAGGGTGAATCAGACCATGTACACCTATTAATTCAGTTACATCGAGATAATAATATTTCTCAGTTAATATCTTCTCTCAAGTCTGCCACCAGCAGAATTATTAGACGAAAATATGCTCAAGAAATCAAAAGTTTCTATTGGGGAAAAGCAAAATTATGGCATGATTCCAAATGTATAGTTTCCTGTGGGGGTGCACCCTTGGAAATAGTCAAAGATTACATCAAAAATCAGTCGGGAGGTAGACAAACATCTTGATCGAAGCGGATCAACATTTATTTATGTAAGGGGGCGCTTTCCGCCCCACCCTGTGGAGGAGTGGGGAAACCAGCACCCCCTTACCAACCCCCTTATGGTTGTTTGAGTCCATAGGGATAAAATCTAAAATCTAGAACTTCCCTCAGCCTCTATCTGTCGCACCACAGTCAACGCAGAATAAGAAACCCCCGCGGTACCTTCACCCGGATGAGTCGAATCTCCCACCAACCACAAATCCTGAATCGGAGTCCGATTAGCAAATCCAAATGGTCCGAAAGTTGAAAGACGTTGACCGACACCACCGACAACACCTTCATCCCTTGCCGTAAATCTGACAAAAGTACGAGGTGTAGCTGCTTCTTGATAAATTATTGTTTCTGGTTTTAAGTAAAAATATTGACTCAAACGAGCGATCGCCTCGTCTGTATATTGTTGTTTCCACTTCTGATAATCTTGGCAATGTCGCCAAATCTGTGTATCGGTAAAACTTGACGCTGTAATTGTTGCTTTACCAGTAGGAGCGCGACCGTCTCCCGGATGACTCACGGAGACAAATAAGGAATTATTTTCCCCAATGGGACCGTCATAATCATAGAAAAACTGCAAGTGTGGCGGACAGTTTGCCGGAATAGCCCTTTCATCAACTCCCAAATATACGACAAAAGCACCCCACGGCGAAGGCAATTTATCAACTCGGCGTTTGTAACCGGGTATTGGATGCGATCGATTTTCTGCTCCTACTAATTTAACTAAATTTTGCACTGTGACATTTGCCACAACATGGTCTGCTGTTTCTACCCAGGTTTCTCCAGTTTTTTGATTTCTGACTTTGACTCCTTTAGCTTTGCCGTTTTCTGTATATATCTGTTCAATAGTATGACCCATTAATAGTTTCCCTCCGTCTCTTTCTAAAGCAGTAACTAGGCGATCGCTCAAAACCTGCATACTTCCCTGGAGATGATATAAACCTTGGGGTGCTTGGGAAACAGCTAAAGCAGTGGCAGCATAAAGTAATGCTGTTTCCTCGGTATCTACCTGAGAATAAAGTTTTAGTTGTAAATCTAGAAATGTTTTCAACCGTAGATTTTTTTCTAAACCATATAAGCGTAACGCATCCGCCACAGTCATTAAAGTAAATGGTACTGTAATCAGGGTATCTGGGCGGAGTGCTTTTGTTAATTGCCACACATCCCAAATGTTGCGTGGTGGTAAAACTGGGTCGCGCCCCTGAAACTTCCAGCTTACCTCAAATAATTTTGTCATTAGTTGCCAAAAAGGTTCGCTACCCGGAAATTGGCGTTGTCTTTCTTGCTGCCATTTTTCGGGGTCCCGCCAAACGTTGATGGGTACTGTTTCACCAGGGAGAAAAACCGCGCAAGCAGGGTCACAATGGGTGGCGTTCGGAATGTCTATTTCTAGTTCTGAGAAAATCCGGTGATGAATGCCACCAGGTTCCAAACCAGCGACTTGAGTTGCACCGACATCGAAGGTAAAACCCCGTCGTTTGAAGGTGGAGGCGCAACCACCAGGAACAATAGCTTGGTCGAAGATATGGACTTCATAGCCTCGGTGGGCAAGTAAGGCTGCTGTGGTCAGACCACCAATACCTGCACCGCATACCACAACTTTTTGTTTTTGTATAGAGTTTTTAGAGGACATTGGATAATTATTAATATTTCTTAACTAAACTCAATTTTAATATAATTAATTGTGGGTCATGCTAATTGCGCCTGTTTTTGTCAGTCAACGGACATATCTAAAATGATTTAGCTCAAAGCATTACATAACAGTTTTTAAGTCTTAATTTCCGGAAAAATTTAATCGCAAACTATCCTACTTCATCAAATCTTCACATTACTCCGATAGAGTATACTATCGGAAAATCTCTAGATTACCTGTATACGGCATAAACAACCTCACATCACTAGGAATGGCTATCGGTTCGGCAAATAGACTTCGGTTCAAAATAGAGCGATCGCTTGGTCGATTCAGGCGATCGCTACTTAATCAATCTTCCACAATTTTCCAGTTATTTTAATACTGTTAATTGCCCTCATCCTGCTTACTTTTCAGCGTATCATTCTGTAAGGGGCTAGATTCATCAATGCGACAATGGTATTAGTATTTAAGCTTAACTACTAATCCTAACCCACCAACCACTAAAATACCAAGAACAGTTCCAGGCTCTGGAACTGAAGTTGCAGTCTGATTAATAGTCGTGGCAGAATCTTGATAAGTGTAACTTCCTGCTAATCCTAATTCACCCATAAAAGTGATTTCTGAAGCATCTCTCTCTAGAGTAAATCTGGGAGCATCAAAAGCAATACCAAAATCAACTGACAAATCCCAATCTGAAGGAGAAGAAAGGTCAAAACTAATCGTAGGTACTAAAGCTGGACCAAAGCCACCGCCCAAAGTTGAATCAGGGTCTAAATCTAAGTCTAGTCCATCAACATTAACTTGCCAATCTTCTAGATTTCCATTCTCCGAGAACAGGACAAAACCTGAATAGTTGCTATTTTCAGGTGAGGTATTCGTCAAAAAAGGACTAACTTGAATTCGGCTAAAATTCCCTTCAAAATCTTGTCTGATTAATTGAGCATTAGCTACAGGTGAAAAAACTAAGCCAATAACAGAGATTCCTAGCGCTACTTGAGCAGGTAGCTTTTGTAATAAAGCTTTAATCACAGTTTGTACTATCTCTTTTTATTTACAGGTTTTCTTCTCAGAATTTTAGCTTATTTTCTTAACTTGAGCTTTTGATTAGCTGAAACCAATAACTGCTCAAATGGCCAAGAACGGAATCAATTCGTCAAGTTGATTGAGTGTATGTTGGTCTCGAACAAAAACCTTTTTAGGTTGACTCTACTTCTGCTTTATTGAAGTTGAGCGATCGCCCTGATTAATAATCGCGATCGCTTTCTTTATTATTTAAGTAGGCTCTATTTGCTATATTCAATGCTGCTTTTATTTCTGATACTTCTCCCAATGAAGAGGGTATTACTTCTAAAG
>JASJEE010000083.1 GCA_030064835.1 Microcoleaceae cyanobacterium MO_207.B10
AGGCATCTGGTTCACAGCACTAGGTGTATCAACAATGGCCTTCAACTTGAATGGTTTTAACTTCAACCAGTCCATCATTGACTCCAGTGGTCGTGTGGTAAATACTTGGGCAGACATCATCAACCGCGCTAACTTAGGTATGGAAGTAATGCACGAGCGTAACGCTCATAACTTCCCTCTAGATTTAGCTGCTGCTGAAGCTCCTGCTATCAAGGGTTAATTTTTAACTGATTGATTGATTAAAAAAAGCTCTCCTTATGGGGGGCTTTTTTTTTGGCTTTTTTGATGGAAAATTTAAGGTAAAAGTTGG
This sequence comes from Microcoleaceae cyanobacterium MO_207.B10, assembly GCA_030064835.1. GTDB lineage: Bacteria > Cyanobacteriota > Cyanobacteriia > Cyanobacteriales > Microcoleaceae > JASJEE01. The sequence continues at coordinate 311 of JASJEE010000083.1, forward strand.
ATAAAATTAAAATTACTAATACAATTACAAAGCCATAACTTAGACAACAAAGTGGCACTGTTTTTGATATCTGAATATAAGGTAATTTTTTTACCAACCTTTTCAACTTCTGAAATGGTAGTCAAGTATGGCCGAATTTAGGTAATTCTGGAATTGGTAAAACTGCTCTAGCTTGTTACCTAATACAAAAAATTAAAACTAATTTTGAGGTAGTAATTTGGCTCGACTTAAATCTATCCCCACCTTTAGAAAATACCTTAAAAACTTCAATATTATCAACTGGCAATCAAATAGAAAATCAACTACCCTCTACCTTAGGGGAGAAGCTATCAATTTTATTGTTAAATCTGCAAAAAAAACGCTGTTTAATCGTGCTAGATAATGTACAAACATTGTCGATAGTTAATAATTATTAATTCAACAATTCAGTTTTGAAGCATCCCCTTGATAATGAATAATCAGTAATGAATGAATAATTAATAATTGAAAAACGTATAAAAGAGCAAGATAGCGTCTGATAAATATTCATGCTCCGAAGAGCGATAATTGTTAATTATTAATTGTTCATTGTTAATTGCTGAATACACCTAAAGAGAAATTAATCTAGATTATTAACAATTTTGAGATTCAGTATCTTACTAATAAAAACTCGCAATACCATAATAAACAAATCTGCATATCCAGTAAATAAACAGAAATACTGCTAGAATAGCTGAACAGATAATAGCCCTTAACAAAATTAGGCAAAGGTTGAATCAGTCCTTTGCTATAGTTGAATATCTAGAATCAAAAAATAGAATGGACTTGTCGCAAGCACTGGCACAAGAGTGGAAAAATAGACTCCAGGAAGATTACCCAAATCACGATTCAGATACTTACGATAGTATCATTTGTTGGCTATTAGGAAAAAATCCTAGTCAATTAGATACCCTTACCCCCGTTCAAAAGGACATTGCCTCTAAGGGTAGAGACTTCCTTTATCGGATTCTGCGACAACGTTATTTGGACGTTCCACCAGAACGAGCTTATCGTAACTTAATGCAGCGTTTGAGTGGTTTGGTAATGCTGCGCCAAAAAATCAGAGCTTGGGTTAATACTAGTCGCGATCGCCAACGAAGTGTGATAGACGTCCTCCAGGAAGTTGTCCAGGAAATGCTGAATAGCGATCGCTATCTACAACAGCAAATGACTCATATTGCTGAATGTACAAGTAATCCTCATCTCCGAAACTCTTTATTGTTAGCGAGTGTGGAAGAATATTGTGTAAGGCCAATTCGGAATCAGCCTTTACTGGTTTATCGATTTGTAAATTATTTGCGCCGGGTTCAAAGAGGTGGCCTGACTCAGGTCCCTGTCAAAGAATGGGTAAAATTAATATCAGAGGATATTAGCCCTGGTGGTGATTCTGAGGACCGAGTTAGTTTATTAGATGCTGTGGTTACAAATGGATATCAAGAGACGGAGGCAATGGAGGAGCAACAAGAACTCCGCTCCACGGTTAAGCAAAAATTTCAGGCGTATTTGACTGAAAAAGTTGACCCCACCGCAGCAAAGTGGTTAGAACTTTACCTTCAAGGAAATTCTCAAGAAGAAATTGCCAAAGTTTTGGAGCTTCCTGTCAAACAAGTGTATAGATTAAGAGAAAAAGTTAATTATCATGCTATCCGTGTTTTTGCGGTTAAACAGCAACCAGAATTGGTATCTAATTGGCTACAGATTTCTCTAAGTGAACATGGTCTAGGTTTGACTCCTGCTGAATGGCAAGAATATTGGCAAAATCTTACCCCTCAACAGCGTCAGTTAATTGAGGGTTTAAAATCTGGTCAGAGTGTAGAAGTGCTGTCTCAAAAGTTGAATCTAAAAACCAATCAAGTTATTAGTGAATGGACTAAACTTTATTTGTCTGCTCAATCTTTACGCAACAGTTCTTACTCAAATCAAGACTAAAATATCATCTAGTGGCTATTTTGTCAATTGACTAATTGTAGACAATTTGGTCAAAATCTTAATGAAATCAGTAATTTTTGGGATACTATTCAAATATTAACTTTTATAGCAAAAGGCAAAAGGCAGAAGGAAAAATCTTAGTTTGTGAAGTTTGAGCCTTTTAATACAAATGTTCTTTTGGTGAAGAATCTTATCTCATTATTTCAATTTTAACCATTTAACAGTTACGGCTTCAGCAGTCAGCAAAAAGCAAATACACCTCTTTATTAGGTATCTCAAATACTTCTGTTTAAAATCAGTGAAGTTAATAAATTTTGTTAGTAATAAACCGGGTTTATATTAGACCTCTGGTGATCATCAAAAATCAAATCAATTATCGCCTATAAATCATCAATTATTTCTCCCTACTCCCTACTCCCTACTCCCTACTCCCTACTCCCTACTCCCTACTCCCTACTCCCTATTTTCCGGAGATGTCTATTTTAAATATAAAGGCTGAAAAAGCTGAGAGCTGTTTGTGCAGGATTCCGTAGGATATGTTAATACCAACATATTAAAAACTATGCTAGCATACAACAACAATAAAGGGGCTAACCAAATGGATAACCCTCAAGTATTCGCTTTGATCGATAGTATATTGCCTTTTGAAGCCTGTCTTTATCATCAAATTTTACCTCTGTCTGTAGAAGGAAGTCGTGTCAGACTTGGTGTCGTCGATCCTCAAGATAGTTCTGCTTTAGACTATGCTCGGCGCTTACTATCTTACTTAAATTGTTCACTAGTTACCGAGGAAATTTCCTCTGAAACTCACAAGTCTACTTTATCTGCTTATCTTAATCATGTTGGTCATCAAAAATCACAAAATTTTAGTTCTTCTCAGATAAATCAAGCTAAAAATAACCAACAGCAAAATCATAATTCTCAGACTGTTTTAGATGCAGCAAATCAAGATTATCCAACCACAGGAAAAACAGAAAAAAATCAAACTTCTGTAATCAGTAAATATCCAGATTCACAACAGCAAAATCATCAACAGCAAACTCAATTTTCATCAAACCAGAAAAATTCTTTATGTGATGTTCCTGAATTATCTTTACCAAGTTCTGTGTCATCAACTTCTTTAGAAGTTATGGCTACTTTAGAGCCAAAAAAATTATTACCAGAATTATTAACTAGAGTTTTAAAATCAGGCATTGGTAGACTTTATTTTGAACAAAAACAATCACAAGGTAGAATTCTGTGGAGTCAAGATGGGGTTTTACAATCTGTACTAGAAAACCTAGAAAACCCAAAAATTGCCGACTTAATTAATGAACTGAAGATTCTCACTCAAATTCCTTTAATTCCAATTACGAAACCTCGACAAGTAGAAATTGAACGAATTTATCAAAATAACCATTTATTATTACGTTTGCGGGTAATGCCTGGAAATTATGGGGAAGAAGCTACACTACAAGTGTTAAGAGGTGCCGCATTAAGGTTTTATCAACAACAACAGTTATCTTTATTGAGTCAAGATGCGTTAAAACTAGGGAAACAATTACAAATTAAAATTAATCAAATTTGTTCTCGTCAACATTTAGCCGCTTTTCAATTAGATAGTTTATTAACTTTGCATAAGTTACTCGATAACGTTGAGCATCAAATTGAATGTATTATTTCCCAACAAACTAATCAAAATTCATCCCAAAATTCATCTGTAAAACCAGACAAATAAAAACTGGTTAATTCTCTATATATTCACAAGAGAATTAACCAGAAAATAACAGCACTTCAGCACTTCAGCAATCCGCTTGCAGAGAAACTGCGTTATCAGCTTCTCAAAGTGTAAAATGGAATATTCATACCTCCATTAACACCCACCACTAATTTTTCTAATTTCTCAATCAAATAAATATAGTGAGGGACTTAAACCCTTGAATTTTTAGCTGAAAGCTAAATGCTGATAGCTAATAGCTAGTTAAGAAAATAGTAAATTAGAGAAGTTCCTAAACAAGAGCTGGCTGTGGCTGTGGCCAACGTTTCATAGTTTGACCAATTACTGCCATTTCCTGCATCAATTGATCGAACTTATCTGGCATCAAAGACTGAGGGCCATCTGACAGAGCTTTAGCAGGGTTAGGATGGACTTCAATCATTAAGGAATCAGTTCCAGCAGCAATAGCAGCCATGGCCATTGCCGGAACATATTCAGCCCTACCAGTACCATGACTAGGGTCAATCATAATTGGTAAATGAGTCAGCGATCGCAACACTGGTATTGCAGACAAGTCCAAAGTATTACGAGCATACTGACGGTCGAATGTACGAATACCCCGCTCACAGAGAATCACATTTGGATTTCCAGCAGCTAAAATATATTCTGCAGCCATCAGCCATTCTTCAATAGTTGCTGATATTCCCCGCTTCAAAAGGACAGGCTTATCTTGAGCCCCTACCTTTTTCAACAAAGAGAAATTGTGCATATTACGGGCACCTATTTGTACCACATCTGCAACTTCTGTCAACTTTGGTAAGTCAGCAGCATCCATTAATTCTGTAATCACACCTAAACCTGTCTTTTCCTTAGCTGCAGCGAGCAGACCTAAAGCACTTTCACCATGTCCTTGAAAAGAATAAGGAGAAGTACGAGGTTTATAAGCCCCTCCACGGAGAAACTTAGCACCAGCAGCTTTGACTCGCTCGGCTGTTTCTATAATCATCTCCTCATTTTCCACGGAACAAGGTCCCGCTACTACCACTAAAGGATGGTCGTGGCCAAAAGACACAGGCCCATCAGGAGTCGATACAACTACTTCGCTAGCTTCGCCATGACGGAATTCCAGACTCGCTCGTTTATAGGGACGCTCTACTCGCAGCACTTGTTCTATCCAAGAGCTCATTTCCTGTAGCTGTAATGGATCGAGGTCAGCAGTATCGCCAACTAGACCAATGACAACCTTGTAGCGCCCAACAATTTTTTCTGGTGATAGACCCCAATTATTTGTAAGGTCGTTACACAAATTATCTATTTCGGCTTCTGGAGTGCCGATTTTCATTACTATAATCATTTTTGCTCTTGAAGTTAATTAGATGTTAGTTAAACTACGGTTGTATTCACCATAGCTTTAGAAGAGTGAAATTCTATGTAGTTGCCGAGCAACTAAAGACAAAGCTAAGTAAGAAGAAAGGATATATAAAAGTCTGGGAAAAGAAGCAAAGCTTAGAGGCGAGTTTTCCTCATTTTCAACATGATTTTCAACATCAAAAAATAAGGCATTGAATTAGCTCTTTGATTTAGCTGAACGCCATGCTTCTTTCATACGTTCAAAGTTAGTTGTAAATTCTTGCCAGCCTAATAAACTACCTTTATTATTTTCCTCCCAAGAAGCAGAGAAAATACCATAACTTAGACCAACAACACTTAGACCAAAAAAGCCCATACTAACAAATAGAACAGCTTGGTTTGGCAGTGTGAATAACTCACTTGTAATAATAAAGTAGCTACCAACAAAAGTTAACAAAGCTAACATTAAAGGTGTACCAGATAATATCACCATCCGACTTACCATTCGCTGGCTAACTATTTCCGGAATAGCATTTTGTCCTTGGGACTTTTGGCGCTGGTAACGCTCGCTATTTTTGGACTTACTTGTAGTTGGATAATTTGGCTCTTCTTTAGCCTTTATTGTAGGTGCAGGTGATGAATTTTTCCCTTGCTTTTTAGGATTTTTACCAGGTTCAAAAGGTAAACGTTCTCGTGGTGCTTCTGAAGACATAAATTAATTTCTAACCCCTAATACCAAGGCGAGTAATTAGTGCTTTATAGCGTGTTTGGTCTTGTTTTTGGATGTATGCTAGTAAACGCTTGCGTTGACCAATCATCTTTAATAAACCTCTTTGGGATGAATAGTCTTGCTTATTACTTTTTAGGTGAGCGCTTAACTTGGAAATCCTTTCAGTGAGCATTGCTACTTGGACATCGGCTGAACCTGTGTCAGTTTCATGGGTTTGGTATTCAGCAATTAGTTCATGTTTACGTTGTTGCTTTAGAGCCATAATATTCTAATTTTTACTTACTGTTTCAATAATGTCACAATCGTTAATCATAACATATCTATATTATTTATTTTGATGGAAGGGATTGGGCATACAGGAAGCCTCTTGCAGAGGAACTACGTTATCAGCTTCTCAAGTTGTATAATGGGGGGTTTATACCCCAGCAAAGGCACACCAGTAATTTTTCAAATCTAGTGGGGGACTTAAATCCTTGAATTTTTAGCTGACAGCTAAATGCTGATAGCTGATAGCTAGTTAAGATTAAGTTTTTCCATGGAGTCAAAACTCAGAAGATATATACAAATATAGAAAAAAGAAAAAAGTGGAAAAAGACTCCTCATCTGCTGGTCTCCCCATCGCCACTCTTGCCAATCTCTTTTTAAATAGCTCTCAAATCTCTTCCATATAAGCATCTGTTAGAATTCATAGTTGGGTTGAGAGACTTAACCAACTAATTGCCTCGCGAATCCAATCCTCTGCATTTGGATTTTTGGACATTTTAGCATCCTGACTAACAGCTTGCAATGCCTGGATTACCTCTGTACCTGTATAACCCAAAGCTAATAAAGTCATTTCCACTTCTTCTTGAATAGCAGAAGTCACTCCCACAGGTACAGACGCAGTTAAACCTGCATCATGTCGCCACTGTGACAATTTATTTTTAAGTTCTAAGGCAATACGTTCAGCAGTTTTAGGGCCAACTCCTGGGGTTTTAGCTAAGACACGAGTATTTCCTCCCACAATTGCCTGAACTAAATTTGGCAATTGTAGAGTATCCAATAGAGCGATCGCTAACTGTGCCCCTATCCCACTGACACTCACCAACTGACGAAATAAATCCCTTTCTGCTGCTACCCCAAAACCATACAGCACTATTTGGTCTTCTCGTACTTGTTGATGGGTAAATACTTGTAGCTGTTCGCCTATCTGCAAACTCTCGGTTAATCTCGGTAGAATTTGTATTTCATAACCTATTTGATTAACCTCTAAAATCAAAGTCACACGGGGGCCACTGCCTTTGTGAACATCAGCTATTGTGCCTTTCAGGTAGTTGATCATTAAAGTTGATCGAGAATTATTTCAAAATAACATAATAACAATTAGTCAACCATTACTAAACCTAAATTTAATGTCATTGCCAAAATTGCATTTACCTCAATGGTTACCGCAACTAGACCGACAAATTTGGATTCTTACTGCCGGGCGATTATTATCTCTAACTGGTACAGGTTTTACATTTATTTATGCACCGATTTTCTTTGTTAATCAAGTTGGTTTATCTGCCACTTCAGTTGGTATTGCTATTGGTAGTTCTCAACTTTCTGGAATTATTGCTCGTTTTCTCGGAGGTTCTTTCAGTGACTCACGATTTTTCGGTCGTCGAGGCACATTGTTAATATCATCGATAATTTCTGCATTTGGTTCAGTCTTTATGGCAATGGCTAATGACTTTATAACTGTAGTTATTGGCAATTTATTACTAGGATTAGGCATAGGTTTATATTGGCCGGCAACCGAAGCATTAGTGGCTGACTTAACATTAGCAAAAGAACGCAAAGAAGCCTATGCAATTACGAGATTAGCAGATAATATTGGTTTACAAATAGGCATTATTATCGGAGGAATTCTGGTAAATTTTAGTGGTGCTTATCGAGCATTATTTATCATTGATGCTATCTCATTTTTAATCTTTTTTGGAGTAGTCTACTTAGCCATTGCAGAAACTTATAAACCAGAAGTAACAGAACCGAAAATAGATAGTAAAAAAAATCCCAATAGCTGGCTTTTGGCTTTAGGTGATCGGAAGCTCATGATTTTTGTTTTAGCAAACATTATTTTCACTTTATATATCTCTCAAATTCACACCACAATACCTTTATATTTAAACAACTTTGTACCGGGAAATTTTTCAGCAGTTATCATTAGTGGTTTATTTGCAGTACATACTACTTTGACAGTAATATTCCAATTGCCCGTTGCCAGAGCTTTAAGAAATTTTAGTTACCCCAAAGCATTAAGTATTTCCGCAGTATTATGGGGCATCGGATTTATAATTACAGCAATGACTGGGATAGTACAAACAGGTAATATTTTATGTGCTACTTTAGCTTTGAGTATATTAGCTATTGCTATTATTTCTTATACTCCTTCTGCTTCAGCTTTAGTAGCCGATCTAGCTCCTAAATCTTTGCGTGGTACTTATTCAGCAATTAATTCTCAGTGTTGGGCTATTGGATATTTAATCGGCCCTATTTTGGGAGGATGGGCATTAGATCAAACAGAATTTGTCGTAAAAAATTTTTGGTTGGGAATGGCTATAAGTGTGGCTATTACCATCATAATTTTGCGCTATTTAGACCACCATATAATTAGTAAAAACTCGTCTAGTAATCAAAAATAAATAATCTAAGAAACCTGATAATTAAAATTAGATATATCTGATGATTAACTTCAAAATTTTGTAAAACTGTTATTAAATTTTAGTTTCTGTAGAAGTATATTAAGTTCTCAATTCAATAAATCTTGATGTTTGTGTGCTAATTTCAAAACCAATATTTGATAACTAAGAATAATATTATAGAAAATCTTAAGATTTCCCATATATCCCAATGGCAAAAAACCGAGAATCTTAATAATTATGGCCTCTGACAGAGAACAAAAGCTTAACTAGCTTCATCAAATTAGAAAACTTGGCAAATTAATAAAGATTTAATGAGACAATAATACTTACTGGTTTAGTGGTACTGGGTACTTCACCCCAGCTCTATGCCAATTATGCAGAGTATAGAACAGAAGAAATGTTTAAAAAAATTGCGACCATATTTTTAGTAACCATTAGTCTCATATTAACAAGTTGTGTTTCCGTTGGAGGTGGACTACAAAGCTTTGTAGATACAACTGATGGTTATGAATTTCTATATCCCAATGGTTGGTTAGAAGTAAAAGTTTCTGATGGCCCAGATGTGGTGTTGCACGATCTAATTGAGGCCACTGAAAACGTGAGTGTGGTCATTAGTCCCGTGGTAGAAGAGAAAACTCTCAGCGATCTAGGTACGCCGACTGAGGTAGGATACAAACTGAGCAAAAACGCGATCGCACCCACAGACTCAGGTCGTGAAGCAGAGTTAGTAAATGCAGAAGCACGGGAATATAAAGGTAAAGAATATTATGAACTTGAATATGCGGTAAAATTTGCTGATGGTAGAGAACGTCATAACTTAGCTAGTGTAGCTGTAAGTCGTGGTAAGCTTTTCACTATGAATCTTTCGACTACTCAAGCACGTTGGCAAAAAACACATGATAAGTTTCAGCAAGTTGTTAACTCTTTCTCTGTATATTAGTTAGGTAGGTGATTTCAGTTATCAGTTAACAGTTATCACTGATCATTTATCAGTACCTTTTGTTAAAGCTAGAGGTTTGAAATAATGACAGTTTATTTTTTTCATCCCCTTTAAAAGTAAGCCTTGAGAGCTTATTTTTTGGTCAAATTAATTTAGAGAAATGTTGGCGATCAGGGAAAAGAAAAAGCTTAAATGCAAACAGTAAATTGTCAAACCTCAAATCTGAACCTCATCAGCTTTTGTTAATATGATCTGAGTCAGGACTGGCAAAAGTGTCTGCTATCATCCCAAAATTTAGGGATTTTTATAAACTTAAAATTTTATTTAGATATCATCAGTAGACATATAAGTTCTAGTCCTGACAAATTATCAAAATTTACCATCAAAATTTATCTCAAAATATTCAAGAATATTTGTGTGTCGCTTGCTGTATTGAAATATGATAACTCCAAAATTTATATTAGCTTCTGCTTCACCAGCAAGACGTCGTTTATTACAAACAGTAGGTATTAATCCTGTAGTTTTGCCAAGCAATTTTGACGAATCAACAGTTAAGATAACTGAACCTCGTAAACTTGTAGAAACATTAGCCCAAGCAAAAGCAGAAACTGTAGCTGCATCTTTGATAGATAAAAAAACATCTGAAACAGCATCAAATTTAATTTTAGGCTGTGATTCAGTATTAGTTATTGGAGCAGAAATTCATGGTAAACCTGCTGATGCAAATGAAGCGATCGCCCGATGGCAAAAAATGCGGGGTCAAGTAGGTCAACTATATACAGGTCACGCTTTAATTGATTTAGTTAGCAATACAACTATGGTACTTTGTCGCATGACAAAAGTTCATTTTGCTCCTATTAATGATCGGGAAATAGAAGCTTATGTTGCTACTGGTGAACCTTTGGAATGTGCTGGTTGTTTTGCCATAGAAGGAAAGGGTGGTTTATTTATTGAAAAGATAGAAGGTTGTCATACTAATGTGATTGGTTTAAGTTTGCCTTTATTGAGAGTTATGCTCAATGATTTAGGATATCAAGTGAGTGATTTTTGGTAAACTCACAACATCTATAACTATGTATGGTTATCCACCCATAGATAGATGTAATAATAACTTGAGAATTATAGCATCAAAGGTCTTAAAAATAACCCATACTCAAGAATAAAAAATTTTTTCTGTAATACCATTGACAAATTCTTAAATCAGAATTATTCTGATTTATGACAGCAAAAGCTGATACAGATTTAATTGTTAAGTTACTAATAATCATCAGAGGTAAATAAATATGGTTATTGATCGCGTTCCTGATGTAGTGTTCAAAACCCGCGTCCGTGATGAGTCTGTTCCCGGACCTAACCCCTATCGTTGGCAAGACAAAACCACTCAAGAAATATTTGGTGGCAAAAAAGTTGTACTCTTTGCATTACCTGGTGCATTTACACCCACTTGTTCATCGACCCACCTACCTCGCTACGAAGAATTATATGATGAATTCAAAGCACAGGGAGTAGATGAAATTATTTGTCTGTCTGTAAATGATGCGTTTGTCATGTTCCAGTGGGGTAAGCAACAAGGTGCTAAGAATGTATTCTTGCTGCCAGATGGTAATGGTGAGTTCAGCCGCAAGATGGGAATGCTAGTAGAGAAATCTAATCTTGGTTTCGGTCTGCGTTCTTGGCGCTATGCAATGGTTGTCGATGACTGCAAAATCGAAAAAATGTTTGTAGAAGAAGGTTATAGCGATAACTATGGTGAAGATCCATTTGAGGTATCTGATGCAGATACAGTTTTAGCATATCTCAAAGGTCAAGAAGCACCACAAGAGAAACCCTCTAGATTAGAATTTGTTGGTTAGTAGTCTGATTTGCTCAAGAAGAATTAATTTTAATGATTAATTATTAATCATTAATGGCTTTGTTGCTGAACCAGACTAATAGTGAAGTACCTAACTCTAATTATATTATTTATAGATTAGGGTACTTCACTTTAATATGACATAATTGACAGGTTGAAATAGCACTCAGAGGAACTGCGTTATCAGCTATTAAGGCGTATGATGGGGGTTTGAATTCCTCATAACACTCACACCACGGGCTTTTTGAAATCAACCGATTTTAGCTAATAACTGATAGCTTATTAACGTTCCCAAGTTCCTGATTCTTGTAAAAGTAGTTTTTCCGCTTCATAAACCAGAAGAGTTCCATCTTCTGTTACTATGTAACGATAGTTTCCATTACGAAATTCATAACCGATAAATTGGCAAGGTGTGATTCCATCTCCACAAGTTCTGTGAACAGTTTTACCGATTAACTTTATTGATTTACCGGTATTCAAATCAACTCCCTCATAGGAAACATTATTACAGGATACTTGGCCTTCTTGACAATTAGAGCTAATTGTAATTTTAAAGTTTTTAGTTATTAGGGTTCGAGCTAAAGCTGTGCTACATAATAATAACCAAAACCAAGTAGTAGCAAATATAAAAAATTTTGTGATTAATAAATTAAATTTCATTAGTTTTACAAAAGTTTCAGATTAATTATTGAAGATAGATATTGACAGTAGGATATACTTAAATCACTGAAATTTACTCAGATTTGATGAAAATATTCTCTAGCTCTTCAAACTCAAAATTCATAGCTAAATAGGTAAGACAATTTCCTAGAGACTCATCTAGATGGCGAATTTGGTCAATTAGAGAAAGGGTCAAAATCTGATCGCATTCAATTACAGCTTGCTGAAATTCCGCTAACCAGTTATCAGGTAGAGCAGAAATAAGATCAGAAGCGATCGCCGGAAAATTATCTAGTTGAAAATTAGTTTCTTTGGTATTTTGTTGATAAACATAGTGTACCCCAAGATATTTGTTAATCAATGCAAAAATATCAGCTTCTTGGTAAGGTTTGCGCAAAAATTCATTGCAACCAGAAGCTAATATAACTTCCCGTTCCTATGTAAAAACACTGGCAGTCATGGCAATAATAACTGTTTTTTGACCCTGATTTATAGCCTCGTAGCCATCCATTACTGGCATTCGCATATCCATAAAAATCAGATGAGGTTCCCAATGTTGCCAAATTTCCACAGCTTCCCGACTATTTTTAGCTGCTTGTAGTTCAAAACCGAGAGGTCTCAAGAGCTTAATTAAAACTTGTCGCCTATCATCTACGTCGTCAAAATTAAAATCTGAAAAGCAAATCCCAATTGAATACCAATTTGAATAACCATATTGATTTCAGGTTCGCTCCAACAAAGGGAACGAGCATTTTGATATACTCCTATCAGTCCCCACAGTTGACTACCACAAAAAATAGGAACAATGATGTAAGCTCTCACTTGAAATTTTTCTAAAAGCTGAATGTAGCAAGGAGTAAAGTCCTTTTCATATATGTCTTGAACACAGCGATAATTTATGCTAAAGGCATAAATACCACCTTGAGTCTCTTGAATATATGTGTCAGCAACCACTGTCGGAGAAGTTCTCCAGTCTTTGAGATTGCAGAGACCTTCTAAACTATCCCTAAAAAGACTAGGTTCGTTTGTTTGTGTTTGTTGTAACACTGGTGTCCACTGACCTACCACTGACTCAGCAATAAACTCGCCACTAAAGTCACGATTAAAGCGATAAATAACCGCGCTATCGCAATCCAAACTTGGTCGCTGTTGATTGTTTCAGGTATGATTTTTCCTGTGGTAAAAACATTATTATCTAGATAAATAATACCTATAATTTTATTTTTATTTATTAGTGGTAAACATAATATTGATTTGGGTTTATGTTTGATAATATAAGGGTCATATTTAAAATATTCGTCATGCAAAGCGTCTGTTAAAAGAACAGATTATTGAGTTTTAATAACATAATTAATGATGCTTGGAAATATCAGGGTATTCTGATTATTATGGTTAACTGTTTCTATGAGAATAGACTGTAAAAATTCTATTCTTGCCGATAGGTTTGTGCCTGATGCTTGAATTAAACATTGTTGGTTATTCAGGAAAATTAGATAGGCTTTTTCTGCTGTTGTAGTTTCTATGAAAATTTTGATTTTTTTTCTAATAAATTATTGACTAAATCTTCACTAGACATAGTTTATTATATTGCCTTGAATTGGTTTTAACTTGATAATTATTTTTAGCTAAAAAGAAACCAAAAAGAAAAAGTTATTTTTTCTTTGAAATAAAAATTAGATGTTTTTTTAGAGTCATTTTATGGATGGCAATCTTTGATTGCTTTAATTGACTTTGTTGCTCAAGATTATTATAAATTCATTGTTGTATCTGAAGGAAAATTTATGCAAAACTTATGATTACTTTTGGTTGTCTGTGAATTTTATAACAAGCATATAGGTGATTCAAAAAAATACGGCTTAAACAGGATTAATCTAATGTTTATTAGCCAGATAAAATTTTCCAATTTAATATGTTCTACCACACCTCCCACATTATCAATATTTCCTCAATTAATTAAAGATAGCAAAATTTTTGAGATTGGTCATTAGTATCCTGAGAAAAAAATATTATTAGTAGTTAAAAGAGGAGTATTTATTGTATACTTGGAAAGTTGTAAAAAAAATTATACCTAGATACTATAAAATTAAATCATCAGCGACAATCAAAAAACATCATAAAAATGTATAATTGAATTGAAAAGACAGAACAAGCCAAACATTTGAAATAGCAGTCAGGGGTTCCTGACGGAATGCTCCGCAAACAGCGGTCAGCAATCAGCTCTCAAGGCGTATGATGGGGGTTTTAATTCCCCAATAACACGCACACCACAAGCTTTTTCAAATAAGCGTGGGGGACTTAAACCTCCCAGTTTTAGCTGATAGCTAATAGCTAATAGCTGATAGCTGATAGCTTGTTAAATTATCAAGAAAACCAAGGATATAAGATTATGGCATACGATTACGATCTGTTTGTAATAGGTGCAGGTTCAGGTGGGTTAGCATCTTCAAAAAGGGCAGCATCTTATGGGGCAAAAGTAGCGATCGCAGAAAACGATCTAGTAGGAGGAACCTGCGTCATCCGAGGCTGTGTACCAAAAAAATTAATGGTTTACGGTTCCCGGTTTTCTCATCTATACAAAGATGCAGTGGGTTATGGTTGGAGTGAAGTCCAGCCAAGTTTGAACTGGGAAAAATTCATTGGCGTTGTTGACAATGAAGTGATGCGCTTAAATCAAATACACATCAAAAACCTAGAAAAAGCAGGAGTAGAACTAATTAAGGGATACGCAAAATTTATCGATCCCCATACCGTAGAAGTAGGCGATCGCAAAATCACAGCAGACAAAATCCTGATTGCCGTTGGTGCAAAACCAAACAAAATAGACATTCCAGGAATAGAACACAGCATCACCTCACGGGAAATGTTCCATCTCAAAGAACAACCAAAAACAATGGCTGTTTGGGGTGCAGGTTACATTGGTGTTGAATTTGCTGGCATTCTCAATGGAGTTGGAACTCATGTAACTCAGATTCTCAGAAAAGACTTAATTTTAACGGAGTTTGATGACGACCTCCGCAGTAATGTACAAGAGGGAATGACCAAACATGGTATTGAATTCCGCACCAAGACCACTGTAGAAAAAATTGAAAAAGTATCAGAAGGCTTAAAAATTCACTTGAGTGGGGAAAATTCCGAACCCTTAATTGTAGATACATTTCTCTGTGCAATTGGACGCAAACCTAATTTAGATGGTTTAAATTTAGAAAATGCTGGAGTTGAAACAGTAAAGGGTGCAGTTGTAGTTAGCTCTAACTGTCGCACCACTCAACCAAATATTTATGCAGTGGGAGACTGTATAGACAAGGCAAATTTAACCCCTGTCGCGATTGCTCAAGGTCGCGCTTTTGCAGACACAGAATTCGGTAATATCCCTAGATCTATTTCTCTAGAAAATATCCCCACCGCAGTTTTCTCTGAACCAGAAGCTGCCACTGTTGGTTTGACAGAAGCACAAGCACGAGCAAAATTTGGTGATACCATTAAATGTTATCGCGCTCGCTTTCGCCCAATGTTCCACAGTTTAACTGGTGCGGATGAAAAGGTGATGGTCAAATTAGTAGTCGAGATGAATACCGAACGTGTTTTGGGCGTACACATGGTAGGTAAGGATGCAGGTGAGATTATTCAGGGTATGGCGATCGCTGTCAATATGGGAGCAACTAAAGCGGACTTTGACCGTACTATCGGTATTCACCCCTCCACTTCCGAAGAGTTTGTAACTTTGCGATAAGTTAAATATAGTTTATTATTAGGATTTACCCTGACAAAGATTGCGCTTTAGCGCTATAACTAAAAAGAAGCGCTAAAGCTTTTTTGATGAATTACAGCGGTTTTCCTGCACGGTAGACCACAGTAGAGACGTTGTATGCAACGTCCCTACAGAGTTTTGTTTATGGCTCCGGTGGTTCATCAAAAGCTAAAAGCGCTGTCAATAATTCATACTCAAGCCCAATTCTTAAGAGGTAAAATTTGATGTCTCGGGTTTTAATTTCCACTGTATTAGGATTGTTAGTTATGCCTTTAACTATTAGTCCAGCTCTAGCAAATTCTAACTACAATAACTTCCCGATAAAAGTTAGTCAAACTAGACAAGCACAGGAATCTCAAGGCAGTGAAGAAGGTATATTTAAACAACTTAATCTGAGCGAAGACCAAACCGAAAAAATCATTGCAATTCGGGATCAGCATCAACAAAATATGATTGATAGTTTACAAAAGTTACGTGGTGCCCAAGAAGAACTAAATAATATGATTATTAGTAGTAGTTCTGACAATCAACTACGAGAAAAACATAGTGAAGTTATTCAGTTAAGAACAGAGTTGGCAGAATTACAATTTGATACTATTCTTAAAATGCGAGAAGTGTTAACTCCAGAACAACTACAAAAGTGGTCTAACTTGATGCAGCAACGCCGGGAATCTGTTAAGAATCGCTTGGGAAATTAAATTGATTTTTGCCATTGTTTTTTGCCATTGCATAGTTACGGGATGATAATTAAATTTGCATCAGCTTAAACTGTTAATAGATTAGGAAAAAATTTCTGGTACATATGCAAAATCATCCTATAATTATGCAAGATTTTTTAATAATAGTTAAGGTAGACTTAAGGTAAAGATAATTTATAAAATATCTTACTATCAACAACAATTAAATAAAATGATGGAAAATTATATTTATATTTACCTACATGGATTTGCATCTAGCCCCAAATCTAATAAAGCTGTATATTTGCGAGATCGCTTCGCTGAAATCAATATTAACCTCAAAGTTTTTGACTTAAATCAAGATAATTTTACTCAGCTAACTCTTACCAGACAACTCCATCAAGTTGAGTCAGAAATCAAAAATAAATCTCAACCAATAATTTTAATCGGTTCTAGCTTTGGCGGTTTAACATCCACCTTTTTAGCAGAACGTAAGCTTAATATTCAGGGTTTAATATTACTAGCACCAGCCTTTGAATTCTTATCCCACTGGTTACCAAAATTAGGAGATGAAAAATTAAAAAAATGGCAAGAAGACGGATATTTATCAGTCTACCATTACGGAGTAAATGATTATTTACCTCTGAGTTATAATTTTCTCGTTGATGCAGCTCAATATGAATCAGAAAAACTCCAACGTGCTTTACCAACTCTCATTTTTCATGGTTTAAATGATGATGTAATTCCTATTCAAGCAAGTAGAGACTTTGCAGCAATACGCCCTTGGGTAAAATTAATTGAAGTTTATAGCGACCATACTTTAGGTAACGTAATGCCAGAAGTTTGGCAGCAAATTTACGATTTTTTAAAGAAAGATTTTAATCTCTAAGAAATAATTAAGATAACATTATGAATCATAGTAATTCTAACTATAAAAATTATGATTATAATGGTAAAAAAAACTAGTGAAATCTATGCAAAAAACTTTAGCTATTGATATTGGTGGTAGTGGAATTAAAGTAATAGTTTTGGATGAAACAGGAGAAACAATAACAGAACGCGCTCGCGTGGAAACACCAAATCCAGCAAAACCACAGCCAATTTTAGAACAAATTATATCATTGGCAGCAGCACAAGGAGACTTTGACCGAATATCTGTAGGTTTTCCTGGTGTAGTAGTGGGTGGCGTTATTAAAACAGCAGCAAACTTAGACTCTGACTGGTTAGGCTTTGATTTACAAACGGTGCTTTCAGAAAAGTTAGGCAAATCTGTTAGAATTGCCAATGATGCTGATATTCAGGGGTTAGGGGCAATTTCTGGGAAAGGAGTAGAGTTAGTTGTTACCTTGGGAACAGGTTTCGGTTCAGCATTATTTGTGGATGGTAAGTTAGTGCCAAATTTAGAAATGGGGCATCATCCATTTCGCAAAGGTGAAACTTATGAGGAACAGTTGGGAAGAGCTGCATTGGATGATATTGGTAAAAAGAAGTGGAATGATCGCCTAGAGAAAGCGATCGCGAACCTACAACATTTATTTAATTGTAATTATATTTATCTAGGTGGTGGAAACACAAAAAAAATTACATTTGAATTACCATCTAATGTAAAAGTTGTGCCGAATGTTAATGGTTTGTTAGGTGGAATAGCTTTGTGGCGAGATTAGACTATCTTTCCCACTCCTTTACTAAATAAATCAAATAAATGTCTAAAAATTCCCCTTTTAAGGGGATAAAAAAATTAAATAAAATTAAATAAAATTAAATAAAATTAAATAAAATTAAATTACACATTTCAATCCTCTTTTTTAAGCCAGAGGTACTAATAACTAATAACTAATAACTAATAACTAATAACTGAAATAACCTCTACTCCCCGCTCCAACATCCACTGGGTAGGAACACTCCACCAAGTAACTTGACTTTTTCCGGTAACATCAAATAACCCCATGCCATCCCTAGATATTGTCCCTCAAAATTAAAGGTTTTAATTTTTTGCCTCTGATACTCATTGGTTTCTGGAAGGCGTTCAGGATGATAATCTTCTAATTCATCTAATTCTAACAAAACCTGGGAGTCTAGGAACGATAAAACAAATCCCTGTATACTCTCTTCCCCTTCAGTCATTGCTGGATAACCAATAGGTAATTCAAACAACCTACCAGAGGTAACTGCTGGATAGGTATCAACAACACGCTCCGCACAATACCTTTGATAATTTGCCTCCCCAGGTTTCAGAGTACCATAGACAAATACCTTAACATAGCTCATTATATTCTCTTTCACATCTCAACTAAACTAACATCGGCTTGAATTATCTGAGTATAACCAATATCAACTGAGGGCAAAATTGAATTATATTTGTTAAAATAATATAACTTTAACTATAGTTAAAATTTAACCTGTGGTCTCAACCACAAAATTATTCAATAATAGTTCCTTACCCTTTTTTCTCCTATGCCAATAGTAAGTAATGTAACTTTTCTGTTTCATAAATTACCATTAAGTGCCTTTTTAGCAGAACTACCCCTTGACAGTTTATTTTCTACTCAAGGAATCATGGTTATGTTATTAGCAGCTTATGCTGTAGCCATGTGGATGTTTCTCACCAGTGCCCCAAAAGTTCATACAATTATGGTATCAGACTTGGCGATCGCCCAACAATTCTATGAAGGAATTTTGGACCTCCCAGTGGCAGAAGTGCCTTTGCATTACTACTATAACTATGAGCAGACGCTAGGTGCTACAGGTATCGATCCTCTCTATCTTTCCACTGATTATACCAGACCCAGCACTACTACCCCAGCAGCTGCAAGTTCTGATGGTCTTTGGTATCAATTAATGAAAAATACTCAACTACATATTATTAGTGGCGCAAGTATCGGAGATAAAAACCGCCAACGTCATGTTTGTTTTGATAAAGATTGTTTAGAACAAATATTAATGCGAGTCCAAATGCGAGGTGTAAAATATAAGATTCGCAGAGAAAAACCTCTCAATTTCTTAGTTAAAGATTGGAATGGTAAGATTATAGAAATGGCGGAAGTTAATAATTAACTTATTTGTTTATTTGTCTGAATTTTAACTTTTCATATCTGATATTGTTCATTGTTGATAGTAAAATTTCCAGGTATTATAGCTAACTATAAACAATGAACAATCAATAAATCAAATTATCAGCAATAAGTTATCAATAATCAATTAACTTAAGCATCATTATTTATTCATTTCTTCTCAGATATAAAATTATGATCGCTACTCATATTTAATGATGCTCCCAACATCTGAGAAAACCAGATTTCAAAAGAACGAACCCGATAATTCCGAAATTCCGAACCCATATTAAATATAGGTTCAACCAGGATAGTAAACATTCCTAAACGATTTCCTGCCAAAACATCAGTAAACAGGCGATCGCCCACCATTGCTACCCGCTCTACTGGCAAATTCATCTGATCTACAGCTTTTTTTAGCTGACGACGGGAAGGTTTAGCAGCACCTGCAATGTAAGGTATATTGAGTGATTCTGCAATGCTACCTATCCGATACTGACTAATATTATTACTTACCAACCACAAGCTTGCTACAGATTTTATTTTTTCCACCCAAACCGTCAATTCAGGAGAAGCTTGGCTGTCACTAATTGGTACAAGAGTCTCATCTACATCCAATACTAATCCTTGAATATTATTTTGTTGAATAATTTCAGATGTGAGACTCAAAATTGTTTTACCCAGAACCAAGTCAGGCTGTAAAAGTTTACCCCAAGACATAATATTAAAGTTTTAATTTTTTAAATTATTTTAAATTATCAAGTTAAAAACTAGCGAAGTCAAGATAGATAAAAATTCTATCAAGAAATTCGCTAATTTTGACTTTTTTGTCGCGTAAAAATCAAATCAACTAATTACTGAGAGGATAACATCTCCTCAACTTCAGCAATAGCTGCCTCATGTTCCTGAGCAGTACGGCTAAAAATATGAGTACCATCATATCTAGCCATAAAATACAAGTATTCAGTATCTGCCGGATTGAGAGTAGCTTCCAAACTTGCTAAACCTGGACTAGCGATCGCTGTTGGTGGTAAACCAAAATTCATATAAGTATTATATGGAGAAGGAGTTTCTACTTGCCTATAAGTCAGTGGCTTCTCTTTTGTTTGGCGGATACCAAGACCATATTCTACCGTCGGATCTGCGGCTAATCTCATTCCTTTCTCTAAACGATTATTAAATACACCTGAGATTACACCTCGTTCTTCTGCAACCACAGATTCCTTTTCTACAATACTGGCAAGAGTTACCCATTCATGGAGAGTAAATTTTTTTGTAGTGTTCTGATTTTTCTGATTTTTCTGATATACAGGTAATGCTATTTGCTCAAACTGTCCTAACATTTGGTCAACAATAGCTTCTGGCGTAGTTTGTTCGGCTGCTATTTTATAGGTATCTGGAAATAAATAACCTTCTAAGTGAGGTATTTCTCTTGGCAACCAGGGAAATTTATCATAGGGAATATTTTTTGTAGCAGCAATAAAATCAGCAGCAGAAAAAAAGCCTTGAGCTTCTAAATATTCCGCCATTTGTTTAATTGACCATCCTTCCCGAATAGTGTAGCTAAGTTTGACTACATCTCCCCTCAAAATTTTATCCGCAATTTCGCTCAGTGGTTCTGTAGGTGATAATTTATAAGTTCCAGCTTTAAAGTCCAAGTCAGAATTTTGTATACCTAACCATTTGACCCATAGATTCCAAGCTGTAGCAGAACGAATTATCCCAGCAGCTTCTAGGTCTTCTCCTATTTGTTGACCATAAGTTCCTACAGGAATTTTCATGGTAATAGTATTCTCTTCTGGGGACTGGGTTGATGATTCTGCGATCGCTGGTCCACTTACCCAGCTCCACCAGGCCCATCCTTGCCAAGCAAAAATACCACAGCTTATAGGTAAAATCGCTAAGTAAAACAGGAATCGGTTGGAAACTAGTCTAATACTTTTTTTCATTTAATTAGCCAATACTTTTCTTCAAATGCTTTCTACTAGATCAGCAAAAATCATTATTGAATAATTCTAGGGTCCAAATAACTCTAGCAGTTAGTAACTAAGTATGACCCTAAATTTCTAAAAGTTTCAAAAACAAAGCTATTTCAAGCTTTAAATAGTTTATTCCATATTGTCAAAAAGTTTATCTTCTAGCACAGATTGAATCATTGGCTGAATTTGCTTAAACTCTTCTTCTGAAAGCAACTCCAGTTTACCATCGTCACTTTGACGTGCAGGAATTAAAAAAGGATCTAATGGTGTATATATCGCGTACTTTTGGTTCTGGTATAAAAAAGTTGCCAGTTCTTCGTAATACTCGCTTTCTTCGTCATCTTCATCTTCTGGGTCTAGTTCATCTTCATCCCATTCTGGTAACTGACCAGCAACAGTCAATGTTATAGCTGTCTTTTGGAGGGTAAGGTTTTGTTCTTGGAGGACAACTTTGGCAGTATCAAAAATTTGATCTATTTCTTCATCATCACCAACAGGAACACTTGCTTCATCTACATCTCCTGGTCCCCAAGTAAATATTTCCACAGGTAAGTCTACGGGTAATAACATTACGTATTGTTCATTGTGTAACTCCATGGAATACTCTATAGTGCAAGATAGCGATCGACCAGCCTCATCTGTCAGGGTGACATAAGCCTCTTGATACTGTCCATTCTCGTGTGGTTCTGGGGATGAAAACATTTTTAGGTATATTTTTTATTTGTTCACTTCAGTAATACTCTAAGTCTTGAGCAATTTTGGTCATTCAGACTCAAGCAAGGTTAAGCATATTCAGCTTATACCAGTTTCCCAATATAACTAAAATAACCTTCTAGCAAACTGTAAAACTCTCCAAATCATACATCATTTTTGACCATAATTTTTGATTTATTGTGTGAGGATAACCATTCTTGACTATCTCTAAAAACTATATATTACTATATATTCTAAATTTTATTACTCAAGGACATTTTGCCAGGATTAATCAATGTTATTTTTCCTAAATTATCAATTAATTGATTTCCTCTAAGTTTTTTTTATTTGAAAGTATTTTTTATACTTTTTGCAATTAATAATTTTTTTCTATATATAATTATTTTAGTAAGCATTTCCTCCGGAACGATAAATTATTTGTACAAGCTATCAGCTATTAGCTAAAATCTGGGAGTTTAAGTCCCCGACGCTTATTTTAACTAGCCAGTAGTGTGCTTTTTTTATGGTTTTTGATACCAAATTCGGTTATGAAAAGGTAATTTTTAAAATTCCTCTCTAACCCTTCTGCTCTCTGCCTTACCTTCATAATAAAGCTCTCGTCTAAACCGTATTTAGTATAAATCCCCCATCATACACCTGGAGAGCTGATAACGCAGTTCCTCTGCAAGAGGCTGGCTCACCGCTGGTCGCTGACTGCTATTTCAATTCAGTTTTTTTGATGATTTTTCAAATTTATTAGACTTTTTTTTATGAATCAATAAATCAAGTTTAAAATATCAATATCTAAAATTTAATTTTCACTAATATTTTTAGCTCTGCGTTCATCTAGCCATTGCTGAAGAATTAAAGAAGCTGCTTTTCTGTCTATTAACTCCTTATTTTGACCAGGAGAAATTCTAGATGCTTTCAGCATTTCCTCAGCTTGAACTGAAGTCAAACGTTCATCAATATATTCTAAAGGAAGAGCCAGAGCTTTTGACAATCTTTGAGCATATTTTTGTACTTCCCTAGCTTGGAAACCCAGGGAACCATTCATAGAATAGGGCAAACCAACAACAAGAACCTGTACTTCACGTTCCTCAACAAGAATTTGCAATTTATCTATATCTTGCTGAAAAGAAGTACGCCGGATAGTAGTAATACCAGTAGCAATTAAACC